>DEAY01000201.1:3623-17274 GCA_002348345.1 Verrucomicrobia bacterium UBA2970 | reverse complement strand
CGGCTTGGTCAACGGGCTCATCCATCGTGACACCCCAATCATCGAAGCCTCCTCCGGAAGCACCGCGATCTCGGAAGCCTACTTCGCGCGACTGCTGGGCCTCGAGTTCATCGCAGTGATCCCCGACACCACCACCCAGGAGAAGATTGACAAGATCGAGTTTTACGGCGGGCGCTGCCAAAGCGTTCCTCCCTCGCAACTCGATGACACCGCCCACCGCTTGGCACATGATTTGAAGGGACACTACATGGACCAGTTCACCTTTGCCGAACGGGCCACCGACTGGAGAGGAAACAACAACATCGCCGAAAGCCTCTTTCAACAAATGGCCGAGGAACCCCGACCCGTTCCTGACTGGGTGGTGGTGGGGGCGGGCACCGGCGGTACCTCCGCAACGATTGGTCGCTATATCCGTTACCGCCCCGACCTTTTTGCCCACACCAAGCTCTGCGTCGTGGACCCCGAACATTCCGTGTTCTACCCCTTCTTTCAAGATGGAAATCGGGAGCATCGATCGGCCAAGGCCTCTCGAATTGAAGGCATCGGCCGTCCCCGGGTCGAACCCTCCTTCCTGGCTTCGGTCATCGACCGAATGATTCCTGTACCGGACGCCGCCTCGATCGCCACGATCTGGTGGCTCGAGTCCATTCTCAACCGTAAATGCGGCGGATCGACCGGAACCAACGTCTACGGTTGCCTCAAGATCCTCGCCGAGCACTCCGGGTCCACCCAGCCCCTGGGAATTGCCAGCATGCTTTGTGATCCGGGAGAACGCTACCTCGACACCTATTACAACCCAACCTGGCTCAAGGAGCAGGACCTCGACATCGAACCCTATCTCGATCAGCTCAACGAATTCCAAAAAACCGGGATCCTCACGCCCGTGCCCTGAGCGGTGGCAGAGGTGAGGAATCGAGTCGCCAACACCACCCCGATCCATGATGCCAACCTTGCCTTCCAATGCGCTGACCACCAATCGCCGCAACGCCTTGCTCCACCTGGGATGGCTGTGTGCCTCCCTCCCCTCGGCATGGACTCAAACCCGGTCCGCTTGCGGTCTCTCCATCGGCACCTACGGTCTCCAGAGCTGGTCCCTCCAAGAGGCGATCCGAAAGGTCTCTCAGGCGGGCTTCGACGGCATCGAGATTGCGGCCATGCCCGGATACCCTGGTGATCCTGAGAGACTCTCCCAATCCACCCGCCGTTCGCTCAGGCATCAATTAATTGATCTTGATCTTCGGCTCGATGCCATCATGGCGGGGATCAAACCAGGCCTCAACGCCATCGGCCAAGCGGATCGGCTCGAGCGGATGAAGCAGTGCCTTGAACTGGCTCAAACCTTGGCCACACCCGACCAGGAGCCCATCGTTCAAACGATCCTTGGCGGTCCGCCGAAACAACCCCTGCCGACGCCGTGGATCGACGAGCTTCAAAAGTGGCGGGAACTAGCCGAGCGGTCTGGAGTCACCATCTCGATCAAACCTCACCGCGGTCATCTCATATCGCGTCCCCGGACCGCCATCCAACTCCTCAAAGAGATCGGTCAATCCAAGCGGCTCAGAATGGTGTTCGACTATAGCCACTTTGCGTTCCGAGACATCCCCCTCAACGAGTCGATCCGGACCTCATCCCCCTGGGTCAACTACGTGGTTCTCAAGGACGCTCATCAGAATGCCTCGAACGTCGAATTCGGTCTTCCGAGCCGAACGAACCCGTGGTCACACGCCGACCTCATCCGATCCTTCTATGACCATGGCTATCGCGGATCATTCTGTTGCGAGATCAGCAGCCACGTATGGAACCGACCCGGCTACGATCCCCAACTCGCCCTCGAAACCAGCCACCGTTCCATGGCCTCAGCATTTCAACGCGCTGGGGTAGCTCGCGGCTAGAATCGAGGCCTTTTCCAAGAATCACTCCCGAAAACCTGTCGACCCTTTAAGGCCTTCGCAGCCTCGTCCGCTCAACCCAAGCCGCGTGCCAGGCCGCCATTTCCCGAACCTTGCCGGGATAAACATCGGCCACATCATTGAGTTCCACGCCGTCCTGAACCAGATAATAAAGCTCCCAGGGACGCTTACGGTAGGCCACCAGTTTCCAATCTCCGAACCGGACGGCCCGGCCTTGACTGTGCGCCCAGAACAGGGGCCTCGCCCGAGCTCCGAGAAAGGCTCTTCCCCGGATGGCGGGAAGTAAGGAGCGGCCTTCAAATGGCACTCGTCCTTGCCCCCCATCAGAACCCCCCGCTGCCGCCAGAAGCGTGGGCATCATATCGATCGCATGGCCGAACGTCCTCACGATCGCGCCGGTTCGGCCCGAATCAATTTCCCGGGGCCAAGAAACGATCAAGGGCGATCGCGTCCCGCCCTCGTGATCGAATTGCTTGTAGAGACGAAATGGCGTATTCGAGGCATTCGCCCATCCATACCCATAGGACTGAAACGACGTCTGAGGGCCTGGTTCGACCGTCGGCAGATTCCCGGGCCGAATGGGTAAACGCCGTCCATCCGTGGTGAACGGACGAGTCCAAGATCCCGTTCGCTCCGGAGGATATTCGACATGACACCCACCATTGTCATGCTGGAAAAGAATCAACGTCTCGTCAAAGATCCCCATCGCCTTCAATCGCGCGACCACCCGCCCAATGTTGTGATCCATCCGGGTGATCTGCGCGGCATACACTTCCATTCGGCGCTGCTGCCAATCAGGGTGTTCCTCCTGCTCCCATGCGGGCACATTCGGAGGCCGTGGCGTGAGCGGCCAGGCGGGATCCACCATCCCAATCTCCTTCAACCGGCGGTGACGCTCCCGGCGCAGCTCATCCCAGCCCATCGCATACTTCCCCCGGTAGCGCGCAATATCCTCGGGTCTGGCGTGGAGCGGCCAGTGGGCGGCATTGTAGGCCAGATAAAGAAAAAAGGGGCGCTTCCCCCGATGGGCCTGGCGGTGTTCCTCCAGAAACCCGATCCCATAGTCTGTGATCGCGTCCGTGTAGTAATAATCGGGCCGATTCTCCCACTCATGCGTCACCCGACGCCCGTTGAGCTGCAGTCCATAGGGCGCAAAGAAATCCGAAGCCCCCTCAAGCGTTCCGTAGAATTGATCAAATCCTTGATGATGCGGTGCCCCCGGTCCGTCATCTTGAGAGGAATCTGAAAGATGCCACTTCCCCGCCATATACGTCCCATACCCCCGATTCTTCAATGCCTCTGGCAAGGTGATCCATTCCGGTCGGATCCCGGACGCTCGGGAACTCAGAAATGCAGAGCGGGGATACAAACCCGTCATCAAACTGGCGCGGGTAGGCCAGCACATGTTGTTGACGTAGTAGTTGGAAAACCGGAGTCCGCCCAATGCCAGGGCATCGAGATTCGGCGTGTCGATCTCGCCCCCGTAGCATCCCAGATCGGAATACCCCATGTCGTCCGACACGATGAGAACAATATTGGGGCCTTTTTCGGCTGCGGCTGCGACGGCGCCACCGAGCGCGACCAGGAGCGCCACCACCAACCGAAGCCCCCATTCCATCAGAGCACGCATCAAACGTGACCTAACGAAGGCGAAGACCAGGAGTCAATCGAAATCAGAATGGAGCCCGCCCTCGAACGAGGCCGCCGGTGCCTCTTCATTGATTCGTTGAAGGGCTTGGCCTACTCTCCACCAACACGTAGCCTTAACCGCACAATGCCCAACGGACTTACCCCTTCAGTTTGTATCGATGCCGTTCTGGCCGATCTCGCCCCTCGCGAAGCCCTCTCTCTCGTCAAGGAATCGGGCATCGGTGCCTTCGAGTTCTGGGGATGGTGGGACCGGGATCTCGAGTCCATTGAAGCGGCCAAGCAGGAATTCGATCTCTCCCTTGCCGCGTGTTGCACCAAGTTTATCAGCCTGGTGGATCCCGCCACTCGAGAGGACTACCTGCAAGGCCTCACCGAGTCCGTGCAAGCCGCAAAGCAACTCGGCTGCTCCACCCTCATTTCCCAGGTCGGCGATGCGCGTCCCCAGGTGTCTCGAGAGGCTCAACGCCATTGTCTCATCGAAGGGCTCCAAGCCGCGGGCAACGTCCTCACAGGCTCGGGGGTTAACCTCGTCATCGAACCCCTCAATGAATTGGTCGATCACGCGGGCTACTATCTCATTCGGAGTCAGGAGGCCTTCGATATCATTGAGGCGGTCAACCATCCCCAAATCAAAGTGGTCTTCGACATCTATCACCAGCAAATCAGCGAGGGACACCTCATCCGCAATCTCACCGACCATATCCATCACATCGCCCACTTTCATGCCGCGGGCAATCCAGGGCGACACGAGCTCACCCATGGTGAAATTCATTACCCCTCGGTCTTTGAGGCCATTCAGAATACGGCCTATCGAGGATATGTCGGACTTGAATACTGGCCCACCAAGGATCCTCTCACCGGACTGCGGGAGGTGGCTTCATGGTTTGACCGTCCCGTCGAATCGCCCCTGCCCGTCAACGAACCCTCAGCCCCCTGAATCGTGTGAGTTCCATGGACCAACCGATGGGAGGCAGACCATCCCCGGTCCCCAGCAAGCGCCTCTCTCCTCCCTCCGCCACTCGCCTCGCGTCCTGCCCTCCCCGGAACGGTTGATCCGCATCGTTCTCCACGGCCTCACCGACAGCTTTTGGATGGAAAAACGCTTGAATTGGAAATCATGCCTCCCATCGCGACACTCGGCCAACAAGATCCCGCCCGGGTCGTCAGCGGTCTTCGGCACGCGAAGACGGCGGTCTGCCACCGATCGATCCCGCCCTCGGTCAACAGGTGATTCGAGACAAAGTGAATGAAGGGGAAGCGTTTCCCGCGCCATGAAGCGCGGCCTCATTGCTGGCCGTCTCGAACCCTATCGTCGCCCGTCGTACCAAAGGAAGCATGAATTACGATCTCCGGTCGTCGATCGATACGAAATGAGACATCGGAAGAAGGTCATCATCAATTCGCGGCTCGAATACAGTCCCACCTTTCGAGACGAGGTTTCGAGCCATCCCCGATCGAGAATCACAAAGCCTTTTCCAAGATCCCGCGCCCGCCCTTTGATCCGCTGGCTCAAATCCAGTTCCTCGCCCGCAT
Organism: Verrucomicrobia bacterium UBA2970; assembly: GCA_002348345.1. GTDB lineage: Bacteria > Verrucomicrobiota > Verrucomicrobiia > Limisphaerales > AAA164-E04 > UBA2970. Next base: position 12,181 of record DEAY01000201.1, on the reverse strand, counting down.
ATCGTTCCAAACTAAACCCCCCTAGTTCACCAAAGAGATCGCGACGACAAAAAAGAAAGGACCCCGCCGCCCATCGCAGGGTGCGGCTGATCCGATTCCAAATCATCAGCGGCAACCAGAATGCCGCAGAGAATTCGCCGCTGGGTAGTAGACAGGCCCCTCCTCCCACCACGCATCCACTCCCGATTGCTTCAGTCAACGATTCAAAGAGTCGCCAGGAGACCCGCGAATCGGCATCCACGAAGAGCAGCCATTCCCCCCGAGCCACCGACGCCCCGGCGTTTCTAGCTCGCCCAATCTGATTGATTTCCTCGAAGACGACCCTAGCTCCATAATGCGCTGCGATCTCCGCCGTCCGATCGGTGGAGTTGTTGTCGCAGACGATCACTTCATGCTCCCAGCCACGCTTTCCGAAAACCGCCGCCGCATGGGCCACCGACTGCAGGCAGTCGGGCAATAGTTTCTCCTCGTTAAACGCAGGAATGACAACCGAAAGCTTCATCCTAAGTGCCGCTCTCGCCGACTCCCGGCACCCCCCCCGTTTTGACCAAGGCAATGATCCGATCACCGCTCGACGGGGAGAGCGTCTCCCCGTCCTCCACCACGTTCACCTTGCCTGAGGACGAAACCACGAAAAGGGGCACGGCATCAGGACCGTACTGATCACGGAAGGACTTCCAATTGAAGCTGTCGCTGAGCTTAGTCTTCTTCACCGAACCGCCCTCCTCCAGCACACCCTCCAGGGATTCGTAATAGGCGCCCTCACCAAACAGGGTACGTCCGTTCACCGCGCCGGTAAGGCCCGTTCGGGGATTCTTTTCCTCCGGGCTCAGGGGCAGTTGAAAGACGCCCGACCGACCGAAGTGTTCGATAAAATGGAGTGAGGCCAATCCATTCACCTCCGAGTTCGGGGTCACCGCCACCAAACGGCCGATGCCCGTCAGATCGAGATCCTCTTCCGTGTGTTCCGAGAGGATGCTTCCATAGTGAACCGGCAAGCCTTGCATGCGTGCCGCTCCGATGTTCTGTCGGTTATTATCCACCAGCAACACGCCCACCCCTTCGTCACGAAGGGCCTTGGCCATTTCCCGGGCCAAGCGGTGGGCTCCAATGAAAAGAACACCCTGTGGATTGGGATTCGAGACGCCGAGTCGTCGCGCCAACCATCCCGATGTCAGTCCGTAAAGGGTGACCGTCCCCACAATGACAATAAAGGTCACCGGCACCAATTCACCGGCTTTCGCTACACCCTCTTCCTCCAGTCGAAGGGAAAAAATAGCGGCCACCGCGGCGGCAACGATCCCCCTTGGTGCCATCCAGGAAAGAAAGCACCGCTCCTTCCAACTGAGTGAGGTTCCCACACTGGCGGCAAAGACAGTGGCCGGACGCACCACGAGCACCAACGCGGCCAGAAACCCCAAACTCCCCGCCACCGGGAGCTGCCGGAACGACTCCAGCTCCAATCGAGCCGCCAACGTGATGAAGAGGCCCGATATCAGTAACACCCGAAGGTTTTCTTTGAACTCGATAACATGATCGACGGTCACCCGATTCTGGTTGGCCAGAAGAAGCCCCATCAGTGTCACCGTCAGCAATCCTGATTCGTGTTGAAAATGGTTCGACACCGTAAACAAAACCACACAGGCCATCAAACTCACCGGGTTTTGCAAGTAATCGGGAACCCAATAGCGGCTAAAACTCACACTCAAACAGCGCGCCCCGACAACCCCCAGAACCCCTCCCACCAGCAAGGTCTTGCCAAAGCCCTTGACCGCTTGCATGGGAAGCTCTTGCCACACCGCCCCCGCATGCATCGCCTCGAACACCATCAGCGCCAGCAGGGCCCCGATGGGATCGATGACAATGCCCTCCCACTTCAGAACCGACGCCACCTGCCGACTCGGTTGAAGATGCCGCAGGAGCGGCATGATTACCGTCGGTCCTGTCACAACCAAAATGGCACCAAAGAGCAATGAAAGCGGCACTGACCAGCCCAGAAACAACCAGGCAGAAGCAGTCGCCAACACCCACGTCACGATTGCGCCAATGGAGACCAGATTCCAAACCGCGCGGCCCACTTCCCGCAATTCCTTCACATGGAGGGTCAACCCGCCTTCGAACAAAATCAGAGCAACCGATAGCGAGACCAAGGGCATGAGCAAATCGCCGAGAACCGTATCGGGATCCAACCACCCCAGCACCGGACCGGCCAAGAAACCCACCGCAAGAAGAAGAAGAATCGAGGGAACCTTGAGACGCCAGGCCAACCACTGGGATCCGATCCCAAGGAGCACTATCCCCGTCAATTCCACCAAAATCGCCTCTGACATTGCCGCCATTAAAGCGGGCTACTACCGCATATAAAAGCTTTGCTTCCAGCAAATATCCATAGCAACACAGCTTCCAGAGAAGAATCGAAATTTGCCCCTTCAATTCAATTCCTTTCCATGGCAGCTTTTCCTTTGATGGAAGGCGTTGTCGAACCGGTTCAATTGACCTCTGAGGAACTCTCGGAACTTCGCCGGGCCAAATGGATCCTGGAGCACCCCTCGCTGGCGATTCGAATGACCAATCTTCTCGGGGTTCCGATTGAGAAAGGGTTCAAGCTCCTCCCAAAGGGTTGTGCAAAGTTGGTTCATCGCTCCGTTCGCGCAGCGCTCTTTCAAACCTTAAAAGCCGCGACCCTTAGCCTGGGGAGCCATCAACAAACCCCGTCATCCGATCGCTTTCACAAGATAATCGTCGGCACCTCGGGGGCCGTCGCCGGCACCTTCGGGTTCGCTTCACTTCCGGTCGAGCTTCCTCTCTCGACCGCTGCGATGCTTCGTTCAATCGCCGACATTGCCCGCAGTGAGGGGCACCGCCTCAGTGACCTCGAAACCCAACTCGCCTGCCTCGAAGTGTTCGCCCTCGGAGGCCGCCCTCCGGGACCACGCGACCAGGAAAACCAATACTGGATCATCCGGGCTGGTCTCGCACGAGCCATTAGCGAAGCCTCAACCTATCTCGCCAATCGCGGCATCGTGAACGAAACCGCCCCGGCCATCGTCAGATTGATCGCCGCCATTGCCGGACGATTTGGGGTGATCGTCTCGGAGCAGATCGCGGCCAAAGCCGTACCCCTGGTCGGAGCCGCGTCGAGCTCCGCCATCAACCTGATTTTCATGGGCCACTTCCAGCGCATGGCCCGCGGCCACTTCACCGTCAAACGGCTAGAGAAGAAATACGGGGCCCAGGAAATCGAGGATCTTTACCGCTCCATCCCCGTGCCATTGCCCCCCAAGGATCGGGAATCCACGCGACCAGTTCACTGATTTGCTTCAACCATGGCGCTCCCACTTTCAGAACGGATTCCCGAGCTCTCGGCGCTTCATCCCGCCGATGTGGCCGACGAACTCCAACGGATAGAGGCGCCCGAGGAGGCCCTCGTCGTGCTTCGCCTCCTCCCTTCCCGGTTGGCCGCCCTTTCCCTCGCCGAACTCGATCCTGAGGTGATGCAGGATCTTGCCGCCCTGCTGAAGGAGGAGGAGTTGGTCGAACTCCTTCAGTTCCTGCCTCCCAGCGACACCACCGACATCGTCGGCGAACTGCCCGAAGTGCGACAGGAGGAGGTCCTCAGCGAACTTCCGAGCGAGGTGGCGTCACCCGTTCGGGACCTTCTCCAATACCCTGAGGACACGGCCGGGGGCATCATGGGCGACGAGTACACCACCCTGGATGCACGGAGTACCATCGGAGACGCCTTGGACCGACTCCGGGAACCGGAACGAAGCCAACACCCCGTTTCCTATCTCTACGTGACCGATCCGGAGGAACGCCTTGTCGGCGTCGTTTCCTTTCGCGATCTCGTCCTCAACGAACCAAACACCCCCCTTTCGGAGGTGACCAACCGCCAGGTCACCCGGCTGATCGTCAGCGACGACCAAGAGGAGATCGCCCGACAGTTCGAACACTACCACTATTTGGCGCTGCCGGTGGTCGATGAAAGCGATCGGCTGGTCGGTGTGGTCGAAGCAAACGACGCCCTCGAGATTGCGCAAGAGGAGGCGACCGAGGATATGCAGTTGATGGTGGGACTCTCGGGCGAAGAGCGCGCCCTGACGCCCTGGCACCGATCCATCGGGCGACGCTTGCCATGGCTCTACGTCAACCTCACCACCGCGTTCGCGGCCGCCATGGTGGTCTCCGCATTCGAGGAGACCATCGCCCAGTGGACCGTTTTGGCGGTCTTCCTCCCCATCATTGCCGGGCAGGGGGGAAACGCGGGCATGCAAACCCTCACCATCATTATCCGGGATATCGCCCTGGGGGAACTGAACCCCGGCGACGGCCGCCGGGCTTTGATGAAGGAACTTTGCATCGCACTCATCAACGGAATCGCCATCGGCCTGGTGGTCGGCCTCATCAGTTTCCTATGGAAGGACAACCCAACCCTGGGCTGGGTCGTGGGAATCGCCATGGTCATGACACAGCTCACCGCCGCCCTTGCCGGCGTTCTCATCCCCCTTACGCTCAGAGCGATCCGTGTCGATCCCGCACTCGCTTCGAGCATCTTCCTCACCACGGCCACCGATATCGGCGGCTTCTTGTTCTTCCTTTGGCTGGCATCCTATGCCCTGGAGCGACTCTGACTGCCGTTTATCGTGCTCCTTTTCCACATGCCCACCTGCGTCCGCTTGCGTGTGTCTCCCACCTGAACTATACTTCGACCGTGAGTGAATCGGTCCCGACTCTCGCCAACAACCTGCTCCAATCTTACGTCAAGCACGGGGGCATCAATCACGTCGACGGCGTGAATCTTCCCTCGAAATCTGCCATCGCACAAATCACCCAGGATCTCCTGAAGCTTCTCTTCCCGGGGTATTTCTACGATCAGCAGATCCACCGCGCCGAATTAATGATTGAAACCAGCAATCTGATTGCCTCCGTTTGCGCCCGACTCGAGGACGAAATTTACAAGAGCTTGGAACATTTCCCCCCGGAAGGCTTAGCCAAGAGCCAGTTCCGAAGCGAGGCCACCGAAGCCAGCCGGTGCATCTTGCAGCAATTGCCCGCCGTTCGGGAAATTCTGGCCACGGACACCGAGGCCGCCTACAACGGCGATCCGGCAGCCCTGAGCCGGGAAGAGGTCATCGTCGCCTACCCCTTTATCGAAACCATTGCGGTCCAGCGACTCTCTCACCTGTTTTATCGCCGGGACATTCCCCTCATCCCGCGGATCATGACAGAGTGGGCCCATGGCCGCACTGGGATGGACCTCCATCCCGGCGCCCAGATCGGGCCTTATTTTTTTATCGACCACGGCACCGGCACGGTGATCGGGGAAACCAGTCAGATCGGCGAGCGCGTCAAAATGTATCAGGGCGTCGCCCTGATCGGTCGATCTCTATCCGGCGGGCAAGCTCTGCGAGGTCAACGTCGTCATCCGACGATCGAGGACCGCGTCACGCTCTACGCCAACGCAACGGTCATGGGCGGAGACACCGTGGTGGGAGCTCGAACCACCATCGGCGCCAATGTGTTTCTCACCCACAGTGTGCCCGCGGATTCCCTGGTTGTGGCTGACGATGTCAAAGTGAAAGTCTCCTCCAAGTTGAACCGCCCCGCCAGCGACCGGGATTTTCAAATCTGACGCTTGCCCCGAATCGCGGTCGCCGGAATGGGCGCCAAAAAAACGCCCAGCTCCCGAGAGGGGAACTGGGCGACACTTCGAAAGCGCATTCGCTCGCTATTTCTTCTTCTTCTGGAACTCGCTGATGATTTCCTCCGATACGTTGGACGGACACGGCGCGTAGTGGGAGAATTCCATCGAAAACTGGCCACGACCAGAGGTCATCGACCGCAGATCCCCAATGTAGCCGAACATTTCCCCAAGGGGAGCCTCCGCCTTCACTCGCACTCCGGAGTGAGTGCTGTCTTGACTCTTGATCATCCCTCGACGCCGACTGAGATCACCGATGACATCCCCCACATTGTCGTTGGGGCAGAAGGTATCAATCTGCATGATCGGTTCAAGCAACTGGGGACCGGCCTTGGGAACCGTTTGTCGGTAAGCTGCTCTGGCCGCAATCTCAAAGGCAACCGCCGAGGAGTCCACCGAATGGTGCGCCCCATCATTCAGCACGACCTTGAAATCCAGACAGGGATACTCCGCCAACACGCCTTTATCGATCGACTTTCGGAACCCCTTCTCAACGGCCGGCCAGAATTCCCGGGGAACATTGCCACCGGTCACCTTCGACTCAAACTCAAACCCCGAACCCGCATCCAGGGGTTCGAGAGAGTATTCAATCTTGGCAAATTGACCGGAACCGCCCGACTGTTTCTTGTGCGTGTAGACATCGGACACCGGCTTGGTGATGGTCTCACGATAGGCAACCTGGGGCTTGCCAACGTTCACTTCCACGTTGTGGGTCCGCTTCAGAATGTCGCATTTGATATCCAGATGCAGCTCGCCCATTCCTTTCAAAATCGTCTGCCCGCTTTCCTGGTCTGTTTCGACGTGGAAGGAGGGATCCTCCTTGACCATCTTCCCGAGGGCAACTCCCAGCTTTTCGACGCTCGCCTTATCCTTCGGCTCGATCGCGACCGAAATCACGGGGTCGGGGAAGACCATTGGCTCGAGCGTGGCGGGCTTGTCCGGATCACACAAGGTATGCCCCGTTTGAACCGTTTTCATCCCCAGGAGAGCGACGATGTCGCCGGCCTGGGCGGATTCGATTTCTTCCCGGGAATCCGCATGCATCTCAATGATTCGCCCCACCCGTTCTTCCTTGCCGGAAAAGGTGTTGAGAATACTCATCCCCTTGTCCAAACGGCCGGAGTATATTCGTGTAAAGGTCAGCGCCCCGTAGCGATCATCCATGATCTTGAAAGCCAGAGCACGAAGCGGCTTTTCAGGATCCACCGTCGCCATCTCACCCGTCTCCACCCCCTTCAAATCCACCTCAGGCTGCGGCGGCACCTCCGTTGGAGCCGGCAGGTATTCGACGACGCCGTCCAAAACCGACTGGACGCCCTTGTTCTTGAACGCGGACCCACAAAAGGTCGGGAAGAATGCCAGTTCAATGGTCCCCTTGCGAATACAGCGCTTGATGGTCTCCACATCGGGCAATTCGCCGTCGAGATACTTCGCCATCACCTCTTCGTCCTGTTCCACCGCCGTCTCGATCATCTCCTCACGGTAGGCCTTGACTTTGTCGACCATATCGGCGGGCACCTCCTCCACCGTGAACTTCTCGGGATCCCCGGAGTCATCCCACACCAATGCCTTTTCTGTCAGGAGATCAACAATTCCCGTGAAGGTTTCCTGCTCCCCGATGGGTAACACCATCACCAGGGGCTTGGCACCCAGCACTTTCTTGATCTGATCCACCACGTTGTAGAAATTCGCCCCCACTCGATCGAGTTTGTTGACAAAAATGATTCGCGATACCTTGGAGTCATTGGCGTAGCGCCAGTTGGTTTCCGACTGTGGTTCCACTCCGCCCGACCCGCAGAAGACCCCCACGCCACCGTCGAGCACCTTGAGCGATCGATAGACCTCAATGGTGAAATCAACGTGTCCGGGGGTATCAATAATGTTCAGTCGATGATCCTTCCAGAAGGTGGTCGTGGCCGCGGACTGGATGGTAATACCCCGTTCCTGCTCCTGCTCCATGAAGTCCGTGGTGGCGGCACCATCATGCACTTCCCCCATCTTATGGATTTTACCCGTGAGCTTGAGAATTCGCTCCGTCGTCGTGGTTTTGCCCGCATCCACATGAGCGAAGATTCCGATATTTCGGTATCGGGAGAGGTCTGTCATCGTTGTTTTTCTTTACGGTTCAAGGCGCGATTGGCTCACCCATTTTTGTGCCCTAAATGCTGCCTCCAGAATCGCCAGAGCCGAGGGATCACTCAATATCGGTCGCCTGGAATTCTTACGAAATCACGCCCTTCCCTGTCACCTCTTCGGTCCGATCCGAAGATTAGGGAGCCGAGACTGTAGAAGATAATGGGGGCAATTCAAGCACAACCTTCGAGAATCTCGCCCAGGACAATCCCCCTTCTAAAGCGCGTCAAAAGGACCATTCAACACGCTTCGTCGCGATCAGAAATCTGGTAATCCTTGATCAAGAAACCAATCGCTTCACTCGTTTCAACGCCCCAACCGCTCACCGCGCCGCGTCATGGCTACTTGGAAAGCAACCACTTGAGCATGTTGCCAAAGGATGCGGTCTGGCCCTGAGCAAGAATCCCAATTCGGAAGATCTTGCCCGCAGCGAGGACGATCAACAAGGTGAAGCCAATCGCCACCACCACACCGAGGACCGCTTCCCACAGCGGTAAACCAGGGGGCACCGCCATGCGGAGCATCATGATCATGGGCGTTGCCGGGGGAAAAAAAGAGAGCCAACGAGCAAAAGCGCCCGTCGGGGATTGGATCACCGGCATCCACGTCATGACCGGCACCATCACCATCATCATCGCCGGAAACATCAAGCTCTGGGCGTCTTGAATCTCGTTGCAAGCGGCCCCGATGGCCAGGAACACCGACCCGTAAATGAGAATCGCCA
>DEAY01000201.1:0-3222 GCA_002348345.1 Verrucomicrobia bacterium UBA2970 | reverse complement strand
GACTCCAGGCCACATAGGTCGCGGCGCCGAGATAGAGGACCGAAAGGGTCAACGAAACCAGCGTGGCGCCCAATAACTTGCCCAGCATGAGTTGAAACGGCGTCACGGAGGAAATCAGAAATTCGACAATCTTCTGCATCTTCTCCTCCAACACACTGTTGAGCAGGGCCGGTGCACTCGACATCACCATCAAGAAAAGCAGGAACATGGCAATCGCGGGAACCGCGAAGGTGGCGATTTGATTCTCCTTCTTGGCGCTTTCCACTTCTCCGCTCTCACTCCGTTGAGCCAATCCGAGTCGTTCCATGGAGACCCCCCGGGTGACCTCCCTCACCCTGTCGGGATCCAGGCCCGACCGTTCAAAGCGGAGGGCCCTGACTTCCTCATTAATCACCTGCTCCAACCACGCCGGTAACATCTGAAAGGTCGGCGTGCGGGTGTGATACGCCAACCGACCTTCAACGCCGTCCAGCACGTCTTCACCCAACAAAACAAACGCGAACAACTCCTCTGACCGAACGCGATCAGAGAGGACCGCGACAAGCTCATCCCAGTCATCCGAGCCAGGCTCGACCACCTCTGGCACGAACTTGGGCTGCAGTTGCCTGCGATCCGGCCCCTTGCCCGGAGCAAAGACAGAGCGCTCGTTGCGCTCGATGGCCCGGGTCCGAATGCCATCGACCAACTGACCACTGAAATCGACCACGGCGAACCGTCGATCACTCAAGTCCACCTTGTCCTTGGTCAAATGGGGCACCGCGATCATCAGTCCCATCATGACCGGCATGGCAAGCAACCCGACGATGAAGGCCTTACTCCGGATCGCGTTGCCGTATTCGGTGAAGGCAATGGTGAGGATCTTATTCATGATGCTCGACATCCTTGGGGGAGGCAATTCGGACAAAGATATCGTGCAACGAAGGCTTCGTAACCACAAACGATTGAATCTCCATCGCACCGACCAACTCTTTCAGGAGGGCCTGGGCGCTTCCGGAAAAGCGAATCTCTTGATATTGCCCGAAATCTCTGACCCCCTCCACCCCGATCATTCGCTGGAGTCGATGACGATCTCCCGACCCCGACAGGCGAATGGTATCTTCGCCATAGGCCTGCTGAATCTCTTGAAGCGTCCCATCCAACACTTTCTTGCCTCGATTAATCATGAAAATCGAATCGCACATTCGCTCGGCCATTTCCATGTCATGCGTCGAGAAGATCACGGTCGTTCCCTCCCCTTTGAGCATCACGATCGCCTCTCGAATCACATCGAGGTTAACCGGATCCAGGCCCGAGAAAGGTTCATCCAAAATAACCAGCTTCGGACGGGAAATAACTGTCGCGATAAACTGCACCTTCTGGGCCATTCCCTTGGACAGCGCTTCGATCTTTTTATTGCGCCAATCCCAGAGTCCCATGCGTTTCAGCCAAACCCGAGCCTGCTCCTTGGCGTCGACAGGGGGCATCTGCTTCATGGCCCCGTAGTATCGCAACAGCCGACTGACGGTCATTTTCTTGTAGAGCCCCCGCTCCTCCGGAAGATATCCGATCCTATCGTTGGAAGCACGGGTCGCCCTTTGCCCCATCACTCGAATCGTTCCCGCATCCGGCAGTATAATGTGGAGAATCATCCGAATCGTCGTCGTCTTCCCCGAGCCGTTGGGCCCGATAAACCCATAGATACTCCCCTCTGGGACGGCCAGGTCGAGCGACTGAACGGCTTGATGATGGCCGAACGATTTTGAGACACCCTGGATTTCAACGGCATTCATCGGCAAGACTTGCTCACTGATTCTAATTTCGAGTCATCGACCCGTATCCTCTTACACCCGCAGCGCCAAGGGAGCTTGATGACCGGGAGCGTAGGACCGTTACTTTCCCGAAACCGGAGGATAGTTCAACCCTTTCTTACCCCAAAAAAAACGCCGAGTCCGCAATCCGATGCCCAGACCAATCAATCGAACCATCACTCTGAAGGCCCGCTCCTTTTGAACCCAACTACCGACATTAAAGGGAACATCGGGGAGACGTGACAGAACGAACCGTCCGCGATAAGGTCATGGGGTGCGTCAGAACCCCCTCAGACGATCCCACCTCGAAGTCGGCTGACCATGCGCCCGATTCAGTTGATGGTGTTGGCCGGTGAACCCAGCGGTGATGCCCTTGGTGCCGAATTGGTATCGGCAATCAAGCGTCAGGTCGTGGGGCAGGTTCATCCCCATTGCTTCGGCCTTGGCGGCCCTCGACTCAAAGAGGCCGGGGTCGAGCTCCTTGAGGACATGACCCGACACACCGTCTTCGGCCTGGTGGAAGCCCTCCGCCGCTACCCAATCTTCAAACGCCTTCTCCAACGAGCCCTCAAGGCGGCCCAAACACGCCGACCGGACATCATTCTCCTGATTGACTTCGGCGGCTTCAACCTGCGTTTTGCAAAAGCGCTGCGAAAGGCCTTGAACAATGAATCTGGCCCCTTTCACAATTGGCATCCCAAGATCATCTACTACGTTCCCCCGCAGGTGTGGGCATCGCGTGAAGGACGCGCCCGAACCCTCTCGGAAACCGTCGACCAAGTCATTAGTATCTTCCCCTTCGAACGGGACTGGTACGAAGCCCGGTTTCCCCAATTGCCGGTCACCTTCGTTGGCGATCCCATGGCAAGCTGCTTTCCCAATCCGCTCCAGGTCAACCCTCGTGTTCCCCTCCCCGATCCGGAAAGGGAACTGCGCATCGCCATTCTCCCTGGAAGCCGGCAGCAGGAAGTCGACCGCCACCTCCCCCTCATGCTTCAAGCGCTCGAGAAGATCCAGATGCATCGGGCCGCCCGGGCAACGGTCGTCACGCCCACCCTCGAGTTGGTGAAGGCCCATCAATCTCTCGGCTCGGACCGTGTCCACTGGCAGGTTGGCGAGCTCCATGCGGTCCTCAGGGAAGCCGATCTTGCCATCGCCAGTTCGGGCACCGTGACGCGGGAATGCGCCTATCTCCGGATCCCGACCGTGGTGATTTACAAGCTCTCGTGGCTGACCTACCAGATTGCTCGACGGATCGTCAAGGTGCGCTACATCGCGATGCCCAACCTTCTCGCTGATCAGATGCTCTTTCCCGAATTGATCCAGGAGGCAGCCACCCCGACCGCGATCGCCCAGGAAGCCCTTCAACTTTGTCAACCCGAAGCTCGTGGGACCTTCGAGAAGGCCCTGGAGCGGGTCGTCCTTTCCCTGGGAC
>DEAY01000109.1 GCA_002348345.1 Verrucomicrobia bacterium UBA2970 | reverse complement strand
CCCGAGCGAACCGGTTGAAATCGATCGACCCGGCTTGTGGGATGAGCGCCGAAATCATCCGGGCCGGGTTGACGCGGGTGAATGTTATGAGGGACGGGTTGAGGGGCGGGGAAGCGGGGCCGATGTTCGTTATGGCGACATCCAGACTGAATTATTGGTCACTTTGAATGAGGTGTTGACGGGGGCGTCGAGGGTGATCAACTTGCCTCGGAAGGAGTTGTCGGAGACCCCTCGGCAATTCACGTTGGAAGTGCCTCGCGGGGTGAGACCGGGGCATGTGATTCGGCTGAGGGGGAGGGGACGGACCAGCTTGAGCCGCGGGACAAGAGGGGACTTGTTTGTCTCAGTCGGCTATGCCGCTCATCCCGATTTTAAGGTGAATGGGGTTGATTTGCACGGTCACGTTCTGCTTCATCCCTGGCAGTTTGTGTTGGGGGATGTGGTCCGGGTTCCCTCGATTGAGGGCAGCCTCAGCGCCAGAATTCCACAGGGAAGTGTCCCTGGGCAAAGCCTGCGACTCCATCAATACGGGTTGCCCGACGGTAATAACCATCGGGGTGATTTGGTGTTCGAATTGGGACTCGAATTTCCTCGGCAATTGACCGTGCAGGAGAGGCGCGCTTGGGAGGCCGTTCGGCAAGCGAGTCAATCGGCTCGCTAGGCGCGGGAGAGAATGCGGCATCGGTCTCCGACGCGGAGGTCATAGTGGGTTGCTGCGCTTTGACCGTTTATGCTGATTTCAAGGAGCGAACTCGACCCGACCAGAGCGATGGGGTTCCCCGGGAGAGCCTGGGCGTAGTACTTCCCGATGGGGATCTTTGCCGAATGCTTTTCGATTACAATGCCCACCCAGTCAGACCGCTCCTCAATGAACGATCCAGGGATATCTGTAATCGCATTTCCATAGTGATCGATGTAAATGATGGTCCCTTCGGTCGCCGAGCTTGAACAGGTTTGGCGTCCCCGGGGATGCGCCAACGTTTCCGGTTCGAGTGAGGGGCCAAATTGATGAAGGTCCACTCCCAGACTGCAGTGGGCGGCGGCGGGGGCGAAAATATCTCGGCCGTGAAAGGTGTGACTTGTCGTGGAGCGTCGGTACTCGAGATGGGTCAGTTCAAAGACCTTCAGATGGGTGGCATGGGTGAAGACCCTTTGGAAGACTCCGTTATCTGGACCCACGTAAAGGTGTTCGTCGCACCGGGCGATGATGGGTTTCCGTTGGCTTCCCACTCCTGGGTCGACCACGGTGACATGGATGGTGTCGGGTGGGAAGGTGACTCGGCCTTGCGCCAAGACGAAGGCGGCGGTCTCAATGTCTCCCTGGGGGATTTGATGAGAGAGGTCGACGATCTGGGCTTCGGGGTTGATTTCCAACACAACACCACGCATCGCGGCGACATACCAATCCTGGAGCCCGAAATCCGTCGTCAGTGTGATGATGGCACGCCGGTGCGCGGAAGCAGGTCGGCCGCTCACAGACGGAGGAATCCTTCCACGGAGAGAGAGCCTCCTTCTAGTTCTGGGTGGCGTCGACCGGAGCGCCTTCGTTGAGCTTGCCGAGAATCTCCTCGGTGATGTCGTTGTTGCTGCTGGAGAAGAGAACGACGGGCGTTTGGTTGATTCCCTCAGCGGCACTATCGAGCACCAAGGTGTAGCGATCTGTCTGCGCCTTTGTTTTGATGACCTCGCGAATATCCTGGAGGATATTGCGCCTCAATCGAAATCTTGTTTCCGTGAGGTTGCCTTCCATGCTCTTCTGGTGGTCCCGAATATCCCGCTCAAGTTTCTGGATCTCCTTGAGTTTTTCCTCGGCTTGTTGACTGCGGCGCTCCTTTTCCGACGTCGAGATCGCCGTTTCCGCCGCGCTTTCCCGGAGATTTCGATAGTTCTCGTTGGCGGCTTGGTATTGATCAATCATCTTCTGATGCTGCTCCGCGTAATCCGTCTTGCGACCTTCAAAGGTGACGCTGGCTTGCTTTGTTTTCCAATAGCCATCGAAAACCGACTTCATATCCACGACGGCGATCTTGGGAGTCTGCGCCTGGCCGGCGAGGGTGCTCAGCACCAGAAGTGAGAGGGTGAGGGCATGTGTTTTCAAGGTGTTCGTCATGCTTCCGCTTTATTAAATCACTGCCGATAGGATGCAACTCTAATCGTTGCGGAGAGCGGCATGAAATGGGGGATGGCGAACCTTTCCAGAGGGGCTGCGCTGGCCGTGCGAGGCGCTCGACTAGAACGGCCGTTCCCAACCGACGCCGAAATTGAACCGGCCGCTGCTGTTGTTGTCTGGATCGGAGGTGAGTGGGATGCCGTAGTCCAAGCGCAAGGGACCAATGGGGAGGTTGAGCCGCATCCCGATCCCGATATTGTCATTGTAGGTGCCGGTGTTCCCTCTGATTAAGTTGCCTCTCGAATCGGTGTAGGAGTAGTCTGTCGAAAAACTGAAAGCCTGCTGGTAGACCATTCCGACATCGTAGAAAAGGGCGAATCGAAATCGCTCGATGATGGGGACGCTATACTCGGCGGACGCGAACCAACTGGTTCGACCTCCGATGGGTTCACCGGTGAGATCCTTGGGGCCGATATCACGGAAACGAAACCCCCGGAGTGAGTAAAGTCCGCCCAAGAATTCCCGATCGAAGAGGGGAACCCGGGTGGTGTCCCCGTATTCCTCGACGACCCCCACCTGACCCTGAAGTTCAAAGATGTGATCCTCATCGAATCCCTCGAAATAATATTTCGTGCCGAGTTCGACCTTGTAGAAATCGGTGTCAGCACCAAACGGGCCGCCTGCGACCTCGGAAGTGAGCCGGGTCAACTGACCGCCGTTGGGCAGCAGACCCCCGGCACGTGTGTCATAGGAAATCGTGGTCCCCACCTTTGAAACGAGGCGGCGGCCTTCTTCATCCTTGAACACTTGGGAGGCACTCTCCGCCACATCAATAATGCCGACGTTTTCGAGGGTATAGCTGACCCCTCCAATGATGAAATCGCTCCCGAAGAGAGTCTTTCGGAGACCGACGCGAGCGCCCGTTCGGACTTCGTCAAAGATCGTGCTGAGAAAGTTGAATTCCCGGTGAAAAAGGCTCGTTTCGAGTTCCAGTTTGCGATCGAAGAGCCAGGGCTCGATGAAGGTGATCAGGTAGTCTTGACGACGGGTTCCGACCTGGGTGCGAAGGCGAAGCTTTTGCCCGCCCCCTTGAAAGAGCGGCGGCTTGCTGATGTCGAAATTGCCCTGCGTGAGTTCAATGAATCCAACGAGGTTCTCCACCGAATTGAAGCCCGCGCCCACCACAAAGTTTCCAGTGCCTTGAGCTTTTTCCGTGACCTTGATCACGAGGTTCTTGCGATCGGGAATATCAGTCGGTTCCACGCTCAGATCTACCTCATCGAAATACTGGAGCCCCTGCAAGCGGGTCTGGCTGAGTCTGGCTCCCACCATATTGAAGGTTTCGCCGGGGCTCACGGCCAGTTCCCGGCGGATGACCTTATCCTTGGTTTTTGTGTTTCCTCGGATCTCGACTTTCTCGATGTAATTCTGCTGGCCTTCCTCAATCTGGTAATGGATGTCCATCGTTCCGGCCTCGGTGTTGGCGGACTGGATCGGGATGACACGGGTGTCGCCCTGATTCCTCGGGCTCAAATACCCGGCTCCCTCATAGAGATCGGAGATGGCCAGATTGTTGCCGTCGTAGCCGGTAGGGGAGAATACGTCACCCTGCTGCATCGGGAGGCGACTGATGGGCCCCTTGCGTGTTTGTTCGAAGAGGATGTCTTCGGTCGAGAAGAGCTCGTTGCCATCAATGCGCAGGTCGCCCAGCCGATACTGGTTTCCCTCGAAGATCACCAGGGTAATGACCATCCGGTCTGGCTCCGGGTATTCAAAATTCACGTCCTCAATGGAAAAATCGAGGTAGCCGTTTTCGTAGTAGAGGTCCCGGAGTTTTTCACGATCCTCCAGGAACTGATCTTCTTTGAACACGCCCGAGCCGGTCAGCCAGGAGAGGAACCAACGATCCCGGGTTTTGATTGTTTTTCGAAGTTTCCGAAGCTTGAAGGCGGCCGCGCCCTCGAAATTGACGGCCCGAATCCTGACCTTTGGCGATTCGGAAATCTCGAAGGTGACGGTTCCCTGACCCCGTTCCTCGTTGATGTTGGGGACGTATTTCACCGTGGTTTCACGATAACCCCGCTTTTCGTAGAGCTCTTGGATTGCCTGGGCATCGGTGAAGAGCTGTTTCTCGTCAATTGGTTCTCCGACCTTGGAAACAACTTTCTTGCGAATCTTTCTGGTCTTGAGTTCCTCATTTCCCACGAACTCAATCTCGGTGAGAGTGGGTTTTCCCTGGACTGTATAGGTCAGGGCGATGCCCTCGCTGCCCTGATCCCAGGCGATATTGACGTTGTGGAAATATCCCGTTCCCAGGAGATTCTTGATGTCCTGATTCACTTTTGCCGGACTGAGAAGATCTCCCGGCTTCGTTTGGATATTGGCGCGAATGAGCTCGTCGCTGACGGCGGCGGGGCCGACGTGGATAATGTCAATCTGCCCGATCGTTTGTCCCGAGATCTGAGCTTGTCCGGCGACTTGGGGGAGCCAGCAGGCAAGAAAGGCCCATGTGGGCCACCGTCGACTTCGCGTAAATCTCATGCTTCTCAATTTCCCGTTGGGATGTCTTGGGCGCTCACCTTAGCGGCACTCTCGTAGCGGGTGAAGCCTTTTAGGAAGGTTAGGTGAACGTCTCCCGTCGGGCCATTTCGTTGCTTGGCAATCAGCAAATTAACCGCAATCCCTTCCCGTTCGGGATCGGAGCCGGCTTCTTCCTCATCCTCAGAATCCGCTTTGTAGAGGAGCCCTACGATGTCGGCATCTTGTTCAATGGCTCCTGACTCACGGAGATCAGAAAGTCGCGGTTTTCGGTTCTTGTCCTTCTCAAGCTCTCGATTGAGCTGGCTCAGGATGATGACCGGGACGTTGAGCTCCTTCGCCAAGGACTTGACCCCGTTGGAGATATCGGCGATTTCTTGCTGCCGATTCTCCGCTCGGCGCGCAGTAGAGTGGAGCAATTGCAGGTAGTCAATGACAAAGAGTTTTACCTCGTGCTGCTGCGCCATCCGTCGGGCGCGAGCACGCAGTTGGAGAATGGAAAGTCCAGGGGTATCATCAATAATGATCGGCGCTTTCGCGAGTTCGGTCGCGGCATGGGTAATGCGGGGGAAGTCGCGCTCCGCGAAGAAGCCGTCTCGAACGGCGCGAAGGTTGATTCTCGAGCGGGAACAGAGCATGCGGAGGGTGAGTGATTCTGCGGTCATTTCCAAACTGAAGACACCCACCGCCGAATTCTGATCCAGGGCGACTGCTTCGACGATATTCATCGCGAGCGAGGTTTTTCCCATGCTGGGACGGGCGGCCACGACGATCATCTCGCCTCCGTGGAGGCCATGGGTCATCTTGTCGAGGTCCGGAAATCCGCAGGAAAGACCGGTCAAGGAACCCTGGTTGGTGTGGTAAGATTCAAGCGTGCCGATCGCATCGTTGACCAGGGCCTTCATCGAGCGGTCCTCCGTTTCAACGCGGTCCTGGCTGATTTTGAGGACATCCCGTTCGATTTCATCCAGAAGCTGATCGACGGATCCCTCGTTCTCATGAACCCGACTGACGACGTTGGTGCACACCTGGATGGTGGTTCGGAGGACCGCCTTTTCCTTAACAATGTCTAGGTAGTAGGTCAGATTGGCCGCCGAGGGAACGGCATCCATGAGCGTGTTGAGGTAGGCGATCCCGCCAATGGCTTCCAACTGGTTGTTGTCCTTCAGATGCTGCGAGAGGGTGACCAGATCGATGGCGCGCTTCCCGTCAAACAGTTCAACCAGGTGCTCATAGAGCACCCGATGGCGGAGTTCGTAGAAAACGGTGGAACCTTCCTTGAAACGCTCGATGCAGAGCCCGATATTCTCAGTGGGATCAAGCAGGAGACATCCCAAGACGCCCTGTTCGGCCTCCGTCGAGTGCGGAGGAAGGCGGTCGATGAGAGGTTGTTTGGGAGTCTTCTTTTTTTGGCGGGGGGATTGCTTGAGATCGGTTTGTGGGAATTCGGTCAGGACGTCGGGATGATCCATGCTAAAGGAGATCAAAGCAAATTCGGAGAGAAAGGCAACGCTGAGTTCTTGCATGCCGGTTCACGTTCTATCCACAGCTTGTTCACGACCGAACCTGTCAAAAAAATCCTTGGACAGGGGCGGAGGCGTCCGGATAATCGCGTCACTTCGATAGAGGAATTTCGATGGCAATCTTAGAGATAAAGTCGGCGGAGGCGTGCCAATACGATTTGGTATCGCTTGGAGAAATCATGTTGCGCCTCGATCCGGGCGAGGGCCGGGTCCGCACCACCCGTGAATTCAAGGTGTGGGAAGGCGGAGGTGAGTACAACGTGGCCCGCGGTCTTCGTCGTTGCTTCGGCCTCCGAACGGGGGTGGTGACCGCCTTTGCGGACAACGAGGTGGGTCGCTTGCTGGAGGACTTTATCCTTCAGGGAGGAGTGGATGCCTCGCTCATCAACTGGGTGCCCTATGACGGAATCGGGCGCACGGTCCGTAACGGATTGAACTTCACCGAGCGCGGCTATGGAATCCGAGGGGCCGTTGGCGTTCCCGACCGCGGATTGACCGCTGCCTCTCAGATGAAGGTCGGCGATGTGGACTGGGAAGACCTTTTTGGAAGGAAGGGGGTCCGCTGGTTGCACACCGGAGGGATCTATGCGGCTCTTTCAGAAACCACTGCCGGATTGATTCAAGAGGCTGTCCAGGTTGCGAAGAAATACGGAACGATCGTTTCCTATGATCTGAACTACCGGCCCAGCCTTTGGAAGACGATCGGCGGAAAAGAGAAGGCTCAGGAGGTGAATCGTGAGATCGCTAAGTATGTCGATGTCATGATTGGAAACGAGGAGGATTTCACTGCCTGTCTGGGGTTTGAGGTGGAAGGGGTGGACGAGAACATCTCGGCCATCGAGATCGACAAGTTCAAAGCGATGATTGAAACAGCTGTTTCTGATTTCCCGAACTTCAAAGTCACGGCGACCACACTTCGCGCGGTCAAAACGGCGACGGTCAATGATTGGGGAGCGATCTGTTGGGCGAACGGCCAATTCTACGAGTCCCGGCCTTTTCCGGATCTCGAAATCATGGATCGCGTGGGGGGAGGGGATAGTTTCGCATCGGGATTGATCTACGGGTTCCTCGCCTTTGGCGATCCCGATAAGGCTGTCAACTATGGCGCGGCCCACGGGGCGCTGGCGATGACGACTCCAGGGGACACGTCCATGGTCTCGGTGAAGGATGTTGAAAAGATCGTAGGCGGCGGCGGCGCGCGCGTCGTCCGTTAGAGGGGGTTCCTTTTGGGGCGTGGCCGGATCCTTGGGCCGACAACGGCCGGGCCGGTCTTCAACGGGTTTCGTTCCCACCTGTAATTCAAGGCTCCATTTGGTGTTGCGAAGGCTTGCCAAGCCATGCCCGAGGCCCTACGGCTATGGGGATGCGCTTCGTGGCAATCGTTCTCGTCGTCTTCGCGCTGGGATTCGGCCGACCTCTCTCGGCGGATGAGCGTCCCAGCATTCTCTGGATCTATCTCGAGGATGTCAGTGGGTGGTTTAGTTGTTACGGGGACCCCGTGATTGAAACCCCTCAGATTGATGCCCTGGCGTCTGATGGGATTCGATTTGATCGCTTTTACACGCCTGCGGGGGTTTGCTCGGCAACCCGGTCGGCGATCCTCGTCGGCAGCATGCAAACCACCTTTGGGATTCACAATCATCGAAGCGCTCGGGCGAATTTCAGGGGGCAGAGTATGGGGCCTGAATTCGACGACATTCGTCTCCCGGTCGGCGTCAAGACCCTCCCGGAGATCTTTCGGGAGGCAGGTTACTTTACGTTCAACGATTCCGGCAAGGATGACTATAACTTCCGCCACGACTTGGATGAAATGTATTCGGTTCGCAAGCCGGGAACAGGCTGGAGGCTATGTCCACCAGACCGGCCCTTTTTTGGCCAACTGCAACTCCGGGGCGGCAAACTGGGAGGGAGGGTCAAGAAGGTAGTCGATCGGGCCCTTGTTCCCGTCCCTCCCTATTATCCCGACACGGAACTTGTCCGCGAAGAGATCGCCCATCATTACGATTGCCTTCTGCATACCGATCAGCAGGTCGGGGAGATCATCGCTCGCTTGAAACAAGACGGGCGGTATGAGAATACGGTCGTCTTTCTCTTTAGCGATCATGGTTACAAGATGCATCGGCACAAGCAGTTTCTCTATGAGGGGGGAATTCAAATGCCCTTGATCGTGGCCGGTCGAGGGATTGCCGGGGGACAGGTGCGACGTGACCTCGTGAGCGGGATTGATCTTGCCGCCGCGTCTCTGTCGGCGGCCGGCCTTCAGATTCCGGACTGGATGGAAGGACTGGATTTTCTCGGAGAGGACGATCAAACCCGGCCGTTCGTCGTTGCGGCGCGGGATCGCTGTGATTACACGATCGAACGGATCAGGGCGATCGTGACCGACCGGTTCAAGTATCTCAGGAACTATCTGGCGGATCGGCCGTATATGCAGCCCAACTATAAGGACCCTTGGCCGGTCACACAGCAACTGAGGGAAATGGCGGCGAACGGGAAGTTGAATGAAACTCAGATGAAATTCTTTGGCGATCACAAACCCCAGGAGGAGCTCTACGACCTGTGGAATGACCCGCACGAGATCGATAACCTGGCGGACAAGCCTCGCTATCGGTCGATCCTTGAGCAGCATCGAAAGCATTTGGCTGAATGGATCGACGAAACGGGAGATCGGGGGCAGAGAACGGAGTCGGACGCGGGCCTGCTCTCGGTGCTGAAACGTTGGGGGGATCGGTGCGTCAATCCGGAATACGACCGGATACGGGATCGGCTCCAATAAGACTCGTGCGGTCGGGATGGGTAACTTATCCCAGGCCGGAATAGATGCGGTGGGTATCGTCGTTGTCGTCTAGTTTTCGAAGGAACTCGGTGACGCTCTCTTGATCCTCGTCGGTGATGGATACCGGGTTTTGGACTTCGTAGGTGAGTTCAGAAGTCATCAGTTTCCAACCTTGTGCCCGCAACGATTGATTGACGTCGTTGAGGGACGGGATCGCGCAGAGGAAGCGGCCGCCGACGCCCCCTTGGGGAAGATCATCCGCTTCCAGGGGGGCGACTTCGTCCGCTCCCGATTCGATTGCCGCCTCTTCCAAATCAAGCGATCCGTCTTCGTGAGTGGCCTCGATGACTCCCAGGTGATCGAACATCCATGCTACGCTGCCTTCGGAGCCGAATTGGCCTCCGTTTTTGCTGAAGATCGATTTAATCTCGGGGATGGTGCGGTTGGGATTGTCCGTCAAGCAGTCGATGATGACCGGGACTCGTGCGGGGGCGAATCCCTCGAAGGTGATGCTGGTGTATTGAATGTTCTCCCCGGTGAGTCCCGCTCCTTTCTTGACGGCGCGTTCGATCGTGTCTTTTGGGACGGAATTCTT
>DEAY01000180.1 GCA_002348345.1 Verrucomicrobia bacterium UBA2970 | reverse complement strand
CCTCAACGGTCTCCACGTGTCCAAACATCATCGTCACCGTGGACTTCAGCCCCAGTTCATGAGCCACCGCCATGACCTCCAGCCAATCGTCAGACATGGCTTTGAGCGGCGCGATCCGTTGACGCACTCGATCCACGAGGATTTCCCCTCCGCCACCGGGGATGGAACCCAATCCCGCTTCTTGAAATTCCTTGAGCAGCTCGCTCAGCGGCATTTCGAACACGTCCCGAAAATGAATGAACTCACTGGGGCTGAACGCGTGAATATTGATCGTTGGAAAGCGCTCGCGGATGTGCCGCAGTAAATCCAAATACCAATCCAATGTCAGCTTGGGATGATGCCCCCCCTGCATCAGAATCTGAGTTCCTCCCAGATCCACCGTCTCCTGAATCTTTTCATCAAGCTCATCGAAAGACATCACGTAGGCATCCGGCTTGCCCTCGGTGCGGTAAAAAGCGCAGAATTTGCAGTAGACATTGCAAACGTTGGTGTAGTTGATATTGCGGTCCACGATGTAGGTGACGATCTCGTTACCCCGTCCCTCAAAGGCTTTTTCCTTGGCGAGGTTCCGACGGTGATCGGCAAGCGTCCCCAGGACCTCCAACGGCAAATCGTACAAAACCCGCGCGTCGACAGGGGTCATCCGCTCCCCCTCCCATACCCGGGTCAAGAGTTCATCTGGAAGCTGACCATTGATCATCTGGATTGTTCTCAGGTTCAACGGGCTGGCTCAGCCCGTCTGTCGATCCCTATAACTGCCGGATATGAAAGCCTCCGTCGACATTGAAGACCTCCCCCGTCGAAAAACCAAACGCCCCCTGCGCCAAAGAAACCACCGCCCGTCCCACATCTTCCGGCTTTCCCCATCGTCGAATGGGGGTGAGACCCTCGGCAATCAACTTGTCGTACTTCTCCTTCACTGGAGCGGTCATGTCCGAGGCGATGATGCCCGGACAAATCTCATAGACTCCAATCCCATGTTCCGCCAACCGGACGGCGAAAAGCTTCGTCATCATGCCCAGGGCGGCCTTCGCCATGCAGTAATCAGCCCGATTCACAGAGACCGCATATCCACTGATTGAGCTAATGGTGATGATCTTTGGATCCCGATCGGATCCCTCGTCCTTCAGCTCAATCATCCAACGGGCGACCGCCTGACTGAGAAAAAAGGCCCCTTTCAAATTGATTCCGAACAACCGATCAAAATCCTCTTCGCCCGCTTCCAAGAGGTCCTTCCTACCGATCGATGTGATTCCCGCATTGTTGACCAACAAGTCGATTCGGCCGAAATGCTGTCGCAATTCCTCGATCATCCGGAGCCGATCCTCGGGCGAGCTGACGTCTGCCTTGATGATCACCGGCTGAACCTCATGCCCATGGAGGCGTCCCTCCTCTCGGCAAAGCGCAGCCGTCGTTTCCGCCGCCTCGACCCGACCGAGATAATTGATCCCAACGTGATAACCTTCCCGCGCCAGTGAAAGCGCGATGCCTCGTCCAATTCCCCTCGAAGACCCCGTCACCAGAGCGACTCGACTCACACCGTCATTATTCAGAGACTGCCCGCTCAAACAAGAGGATGTTTTTTCTGCATCATCGAACGCCTGGATTTCATCAATAAAGTCGAAATAGGTGAAGACATACCGTTTCTCTTCCACTACTCTCTCCAAGTCGCTTGACCAGCAGACGAACACTACTCGCAGGAAGATAATATTAAATGACATCATCGTGGGTTTGGCTTGCACTCGCAGCCGTAATGCTGTGGTTACCCCTCGCGTCAACCCTCCTTATCAGGAAGCACAAATCGAGCCGCCGTCTCTCATATGCCCCGAGTGCGCGAGGACTTCTGGTTTACTGGCCCAACTGGGTGGATCTCATCCGCTGTCTGCTCGCCATGGCGCTCCTGGTGGGTTGGGGCGATGCCCTCAGAGAAGAAGATCCGTCATCGGGAAAGATCGTTCTGGGCTTCACGGTCGTCGTCGTGGTGGTTGGCTACCTGCTTCAAGCCATGCTGGTTGCGACCCGGCGTACTTTTTTCGTCGCCTTACCTATCAGCATCGCCACCGCAATTGTGATTCCTGAACCCGAGGTCGGCTTGTTCGCGATCATCGTCAGTTTCCTTTTCGCGGTGGTATCGAAGAAACTCGACCTCCTGATCCCGATTTTGTCAGGGGTCTTGGCCGTTGGGGGGGCCGTTCTGGGAGCCAATCGGCTTGACCTGGTCGCCGCCGTGTTTCTTGTTTTCTTTCCACAGCTCCTGGCAGTGGTTTTTGCCCGACAGGCCATTCTTCCCTCGAACGTCGTTCTGTCCCACCAATAAGAGCACCGGCGTCCGACGCTCCCTTGAGCAAACCACTCAAGCACTCTGGGAAGGAACTTGATTCTTTTCCGGAAAAAGCCGATACCTGAGCCATGCTCGTTAAGTCTAAGAAGCCCCAGGGTTTTACCCTGATCGAACTCCTGGTGGTCATCGCGATCATTGCAATCCTGGCCGGCATGTTGCTTCCCGCCCTCGGCAAGGCGAAAGCCAAGGCCAAGTCGATCAAGTGCACTTCAAACCTCAAGCAAATGGGCTTGGCAACTCTGCTCTACTCGGATGATCACGAAGACAAGGTCCTCCCCGTTCTCGGGCCCGGAAAACCCTACTGGTTTCACGCGATCGCTCCTTACATGGGGGACAGCCGATACGCGGATGATCCCCAGGCCGCCTATGAGGGTTCGATGAAGACCATCATCTGTCCCAGCGTCACGGAACGGGCGAAAGGTGATTCTCGAGGGGCCAACAAGAGAAACTGGAGCTTCCACTGGGGCGCCTTCGGAAAAACCAAAGCGGAGGGGAGTTACACCATCAACTCCTGGATGCAGTGGCCCCGGGGAAGTTTCTACGAACCCAAGTCTGCTTCGGAATGGGCAAAGTACTGGGGCAAGTTTTACCAGGCGAGCTCCGAGGTGCCCCTTTATGGTGACGGCAACTGGGTCGATGGTTGGCCTCGAACGGACAACGCGCCCCCGCGAGACTTATCGGGGGAACATTCGGATAACGGAATGCGACGTTTCTTCGTCAACCGACACGATCTGGGCACCAATATCACTTACTCCGACGGACACGTCGGTCGTTCCGGCCTCGCCGAACTCTGGGTGCAGCTCTGGCATAAAGACTACGAGAAGAGAATGGGAATCAAACTTCCCGCCCGATAACACAACCGGGGTCGTGGTCCCCTTCAAAGCTTGCGCACGTAGGCGTAGAAAGCACCCATCTCAGTGCCTTCGGCATCCTTAAATTTGGCCCAAAGCTCGTCGGTTCCCGGCTCCAGGTTGAGTTGAAAGGTCACCTTCGCATCGTCCGGATCGAGGGGCTTTTCAAGGGTCCGACCGCCGAGTTGGAGCATTGCCGACGATGCGGCAAAGGACTGGCCCGGGACGGCTCGAAAGGCCACCGCGCCGGGAACCGGATCCCCCGCCGGTAAGCCGGCCGTGATCGGGTGATCAATCTCCCGAGGCCACCGCCTGAGCTCGACTTCATAGGTGCCCGACTCGATGATTTTCACCGCCCAAAAACCCGTGTTGCTCGGTCGTCGCTCGGCATTCCGGACCGCCCTCTGGTTCCAAGGGGTACTTCCATCGGCAATCCAGTCATGACAGGTGAGGCGAACGGGATTGGCCTCGGGATGGCCTAGGTAAATCTCGGTCGTTTGCGAGAAGGTGGGTTCCAACTCCGCCCACCACTCATCGTAGAAATCGCGTAATCGCTTGACGACCGCCGGATGTTGAGCGGCGATATCGTTCTCCTGGCCGTGATCCGCTTTGATGTCGTAGAGGGCCACCCCATTGATCAACCGATAGCGGTCGGTCATGACACTGCTCTTTCTCCACTTGATCGGATCACGAACCCGCTGGGAATCGGTGACGAGCACACGATCGGGCCAATCCACCGCGTCCTGCTGATACAACAGCGGACGTAAACTGACGCCATCGAACCGAATGGCCGGGGGCGAGGGCACCTGACACAGATCGAGAAGCGTGGGGACCACATCGACGTAAGACGTGATCATCGAAACATCGCGACCTCCCGCCAGGCCACCGGCAGGCCACCGGAGAAAGAACGGGACGCGATGTCCCCCATCGTATTCACTCCCTTTCTTGCCTCGCATGCCGTCATTGAACACTTTATCGCCGGAGGAGGACCCGTTATCGGTGGTGAAGATGAAGATCGTGTTGTCCTCGAGCTGATTCTCCCGGAGGTAGGCCCGCAAGCGCCCCACATTGTCATCGATGTTTGCAATCATCCCAAAAAAGTTCGCGAGTTGAGTTCCCTGATCGAGATAGGGCTTGCTGCTGTCCTCCGGCGCATGCATCGGACCGTGCGGCGCGTTGGTGCACAAGTAGACGAAGAAGGGTTGGTCCCCATCCTTTTTCGATTCAATGAAATCGATCGCATAGTCAAAAAACACATCCGTGCAAAAGCCCTTGACCGCTTCGGGAACCCCGTTGTGCCAGTAGCTTCCATCAAAATAGGCATTATCCCAATAATCGGGCGTCTGCCCCACGCCACCGCCGCCATGCCGTAAGACCTCCTCAAACCCACGATCCTCGGGCCGGTAGGGATAGTTGTCGCCCAAATGCCACTTTCCAAACATCCCGGTTGCGTATCCAGCACGGGAGAGGAGGGTCGCCACCGTGGTCTCATTGGCCCGCAACATTGAACGCCCCATGATGGTGTGCCAGACGCCCGTACGATTGGTCCAATGCCCAGTCAAGAGGGCGCTCCGAGTCGGAGCGCAGGTGGGTGCCACATGGTAGTCCGTCAAGCGGACGCTCTGGGAATGAAGCTGATCAAGATGGGGCGTCTTGAGAACCGGGTTTCCATGACACGCGAGATCCCCGTAGCCTTGGTCATCGGTAATCACCAATACGATATTCGGTGCCTTGGCTTGGATCCCTTGAACCAGGGTGACCAGGCCAATGGCGAACAGAAGCGGTAAGGTTTTCTTCATGGGCGTTCCTGTCATTAATCGACGCACCTTGGCTTCTGGAAAGAAAAATCGTCTCCCGACTGCGGCAAGGACCAATCCCAGCCCAAGCGAATTGACCAGGGAACCCAGCCTCACCATCGAACCAGCCTTCCGCGAACCCCCACCCGGGGTTGCCTGTGAGGCCCTCGCCCAGTCGCTCAATGAGGATTGCTCAATTGCCCTCTGATCGGCTGTGAAGGACAACGCGTCCCCCCGGAGATGCCGCCGCTGGGCTCTCCATGAGCATTCAAGCGTCAATCAGTTACAGCCACTAAAAGCCCAACCAATCGGGAGCCCTTTCACTCCGATGTCCAACGAGGACTCAGTCCGGTTCCTGATTGGACTTCCGCCAAACAAGACACAATGGCTTTGGATTTCGAGTCCATGCCTTTACCACTGGCTCGCCCTCAACCCGGTATCGAATGGATCCGTCCTCGGTTTGATACGACCAAAGTCGAACCGTTCTGAACGAGGGGGGAATCGCCACTCCTTTCCCCCGGGTGGCCTCCCACGTGCCCCTTCCCTCCTCGTTGATCCGCGTCCATTCTCCTGCGAGCCGTCCGTCGATCCATTGCCCCACCAACTGATATCGGGCTTCGATGTAGCGAATCTCCAACATGAGTCTCCCATTGACGTATTGTCCCTTCCAAATCGATGCGAACCTAAAGTCGGTATCGACATCGAATCGACCGCCTATCCGATCTTCCAGCGCGGTCAGATCCCAGGAAAAAAACTCCCCGGCTCCATCCTCATGCCAAGCCCGGCACACCCACCGGCCCGGCAGAAGGCGATCGGTCCCCTCACGCTCAGGAAGAGCGGCAAAGAAAAGAGGTTCGGAAATGGCTTCCCACCCGGTCAAGGGAAAGCGCTCGAGCCGTTCCTCCCCTCCCCGTCGATGGAGAAAAACGGGAACCAGCCCCGCTGGCCATCGCCTCGCAGAGACCACGTAGAAGCCGCCCGCCTCCTCTGAGAGGTGATCATCGGCACCTCCGAGAAGGGTATAGGACTCGCCTCCATTCGGCGCCTGCCTCCGAACCACCAACCGCATGGGATCTGAAACCGCCGCCGCCATCATTACACCCTCCCCGGGCAAACCGCCGATCAACAACCCCATGAGCACCCATCGGCGGGACCCTTGGCCCGCCGCCCCGAACAAAACTCGTCGCCAACCGCTCATCCACGTTCTCCGGAATCATCTCAATTCTCGGCGGTCACCAATCGATATCGCTCCGCAAACACTGCCGCCGGATTCGGCGCCATCCCGGGTTGCCCTCCCCCATCCGGTTCCTCCTTCTCAATCACCCCTCCCTGAATCACGCCAGCGGTGACATGTTCCATCCACCAAGTGGAACCCGACGGATCGTAAACATAAACGGCAGGTCGTCGCGACCCGTCCTTCAGTTGGGGAAGATCCTCCGCACCATGGGGAAAGCCGACCCAAGAGACGAGCGCCAAGGTCTTCTCATCGACCTCCAAAGCGGTGCTGAATGCTTCAAGTGAAACTTGACCCCGTCGTAACTTCGACTTGGAAACATCGACAAGTTTTTCCCTCACTTCCACGCCAGGGAAGCGGGTCATGACCCGAGCAAAAGCCTCGTAGAATGAGTCCAAGGCGGCCGCGGGCGCCGCCTGGTCGGGGGGGAACAGCAACAGAATACGCCCGTTCCGTTCCTTTCGATCGGTCAAGAACTGGTGAGCCAGGGTGTAGCCGACAGAAGCCTGGGATCGGTGCATTTTCGGAGCGCTCCCCATCCCCAAGGTAGCAACCGCCTCCCGCCCCACGAGGCCCACACATCCCAGGACCGAAACCGCCATCAAGCCGCGCGCGACCCTCGGCATCGCCGTTCTCAGGAGCCACCCCAACAGCCCCACCCCTAAGCAACCCAAGAGCAGAAGATAATACACCTCAACGCCGCGGTTCCGTTCTCGGCTCCTCTCGTTCCACCGTGAAGATCTCTCGCGGGGCCTCGCTGAGCAATTCGATGTGACCGTCGAGAAAGGCCCCATTGGCCTTCCCAAAGACAATCTGTCGCGAGGCTCGCTGGGTCAGACGCTTGGTCTTTGAGCTCCACTCACTCCCCCCACTGTGGCGATACAGCACATTTGCCGTGCCATCATCGTCCGAGTAGAGGCAGGCATCCCAGCCATCGGTATCCGCATAGAGAATCGTTCCCACCGGATCTTGGATGTTCCGCATGCCCATGTCCGCTCGACCCAGGTTGATCCGGCTATTCTGCGCGTAGGCCAGAAACCCCCAGAATCCTCCGGATCGCATCGCCCCGGTTTCGTCCCGTTGAAAACTTGAGGGGCAGACAAAGACACCCTGACCCGATTCATTCGTCCGTTTGCCCAAGTAAGGCTGGAGTTGCCGATACCATAGGTTGTGGGGTGGAAACCAGCCCACCGGCAGGCGTTGGGTGTCCTCTTCATACATGATGGCCGCCAGAATCAGCTGCCGCAAATTGTTGTTGCAGGCTATCGTTTTGCCCTTGTCCTTGGCCCGGCCCAATGCTGGAAGGAGCATCCCGGCGAGAATGGCAATAATGGCCACCACCACCAAGAGCTCAATCAAGGTGAAAGCAAAGAGATCGCCGCGATGGTTCTTACTGCTCATTGGAGGAGATTTCGCTAGATGATCGCGACGGGTCCCGGTCTCATCCCACCAGTTCGAGCCAGGATCACACCCGCACGCCCTCATCAAACCCAGGCTGCCGCGTTCACACAAGATTCATTTTGGAGGGCCTCCAAAACGCGTGATCCGCTCGGTCCTAAACTGTTCTTTCTTCAACGTTGTTGAAAGGCGCAGCGCTCACGAAATTCCCGCAAGCCAAATTCCACCTCATCCCGGGGAAGTCTACCCCCTGCCAGGATGGGATCCGGAAGATTGAGAAGGCGCTGATAAAAGGATTCGCCCAGCGGACTCAACCCGGCACCGAGGCCCCTCGATTCACAAAGCTGAAATAACTGATCCTCCGCCTTGGCGTACTCCCCTTGTTTTTCATAATACTGCATCAACCCTAGCAATGTCTCCGATGGAAGCAGGGCGCCACTCAATTGATCCACAATCCCCTCAATCCGAGGCGTGAACTCCAACAGTTCAACAGGCTGGGATCCAATGATGGTGTCGAGCAGGAGATTGAGCGCTCTGAGATGGTATTGCTCGGCCTCCCCCTTTCGCCCCCGCCCCGACGCCTGCTCGGCCGATTCGGTCAGGATTCTTGAAAGGATTTGGGCTCGAATGCTGAACTCTTGGGTCGATCCCGCCCGAATGAGCTCCCCCTTGAGTTCCCTTTCATTGAGCGCAAGAACGGCCTCCCGATCCATGCCCAAAACGGCCTGGGAGGCATGATCCAGATTCTTCTCCACCGCCTTGAGATCCCCACTCCGTCTCGATTCCAGAATAGCGGCGAGAACCTGAAAAAATTCCTGGATCAAACGCAGGAGATAGTCCCGGTGAATCATCGAAGTTTGGTTAACATCAGCGTCCTTGCATCGAAGACCGCACTCCCCCGGGCCGCTCGCAGCTCACAGCTCAGTTCGACCTCCTTGACGGGATAATCCACCCGAAAATCCACCGAGACCGGCGCCCAACCTCGCGTACCCCGAGCCCGATTGAGCCGTCCGGCACCCGTCGCCCTCAACCCGGCTCCCCCGCGCGTATCCTGAGCAATGACTTGCACCTGGGTCGTCCGCATCATCCCTGAAAAACGATACACCCCCTGCTTCAACCACACCCGGCTCACCCATTTGCCCATGGCAATCTGATCCTCTCCCCCCGCCTCAATGCGCATCACCGACCGCGGACCCTCCTGAGTTCGCCTCAATTGCGGACGCCCGAACTGCCGTCGAGAGTTCCACTGGGTCAGCGGATGAGTTCCATCGGGACCAAAGCTCGGCACACGTGATCCGGCACTCAACTCCTGACGAAGGTAGTCATGCCTTCGGGTCACCTGATACTGCAAACTCAACGCCTCACCCTGCTGCCGCTTCGCCCGATACGAATCCTTGTCCCGGAGATACTGCTGTAGAACCGTGGTGATTTCTTGAATTCGGCGGTTGATCAAGTCTGCTGAGAACACCCCGCCCATGAGTGAATTCATTCGGTCATAGAGTTGCATCCGCGCCGCGGGCGACTCCATCACCGATCGGGCCACCAAGCCTCGGAAGCGCGGAAAAATCGGCCCGTGACTCTGCTCAAACATCTGGTCCATTCCATGGGGAATGAAAATAAAACGATCGGCCTTGTTGTCATGAAACAGTCTAAAGTTGTTGTGATGCATGGTGTAGCCGTCCCAATTCCAGGTCATCACATCCAACGCCATCAACGAGTAGAATCGATCCATGTCCAGCATTCGGGGTAGCAATTGAAATCGCTTTCGCGGATCGCGTTCCAAGGCCACGCGAAAGAGGGCCTTCAGATCCGATTTGTCGTCGGGATTCTCCCCCGTATTGACTGAGAGATCGGCATTGATATCTCGCAGGAAGCCTCCGTCATAAAGGTTGCCCGAAACATCCTCAAAGTGCCGCTTGAGGAATGGTTTGTTAAACCCCTCGATCACCACATACAGACCCAGAGTGCGCCCGTTGAGAGTGACATAGGCGTGGGTGGCTCGCGGCGTCGGGATTCCGGCGGCGTTGTAGAGTTCCCGACAGATTTTTTCGTTGGCGTAGGAACGATCCTGAACCGAATTGTTAAGGTAAATCTTGTCGTAGCCCAGGATCTCCTGATCCTCAACGTGCTTGTCAAAGTTCAGCGTCAGCGCCGGGTTTTCATCAATCGATCGAAAGCTTCCTGCGGACCCCTTCAGATGCACCGAAACATTGGTGTAGGTCACGCCCCCGGATTTGACGGTGGCCAGGGCCTTGGGTCTAGGCAAACCCGTGGATCGCCAACGGCGCCAATGGTATTGCCGCAGATTGGCAATCCCCCGTTCAGAAATCGAGAGATCCATCTCAATCACGCGGTCCCCCTCAAAGAGATCCTCAGAAGCATCGTCGGAGGCTCCCACCCCCGCCACGACACCCGCCCAGATCATCCCCCATCCCATCACAGCCCAAGCCCAGGGGAACTCGGTCACGGGAACGGTTTTCCCTCCTCTTCGTCTGTTCACCCAATGGATCACTGGTTCCAAACCTTGCCTCAATCTGCTCCGAACCATATTCCAGGCGAATCCTCACCGTTGATCAAGGAAACTGTCGTTCAAATTGCGGCTCAACCCTCCCCCAACGATGAAGGAAGCATCTCCGTTTGAAGCGGCAGGATCGTTGCCATTCCGGCGGGCACCGTCCTGCTTTTCCCCGTTGCAATCCCCGCCCATCGTCCCCCCCAAACCCACCATCGGCAACCTCCGACCCGGAGTCGTACAAAGGCACGGAGAGAATCTCTTGGATCACAGGAGTCCCCCTGCCCCCAGCCCGACCCGATTCTGATCAATCAGACGTTCCATGCTCGGCCCAAATCGTCCCGCCATCACTCGTATCGCAATGCCTCGATGGGATCGACCTGGGCAGCCTTGTAGGCGGGATAGGTTCCGAAAATGATCCCGACGGCCGAACAGATCAAGAGACCGTATAGGGCCCAGTCAAGGGGAACACTTGGAGGGAGTTCCAGCACGAACGACGTCACGTTTCCTCCCACGATGCCCAGGATCACGCCGACGATTCCACCGACCTGGCACAAGACCACGGCCTCGATGATGAACTGCATGAGAATATTCTTCTTTTTCGCTCCGATGGCTCGACGCACTCCGATTTCCCGGGTCCTCTCGGTCACCGAAACCAGCATGATGTTCATGATCCCAATCCCGGCGACCACCAGGGCGATGGAACTCACCGCTGCGGCCCCGGCTCGAATGGCCAAGGTGACCGTCCGAAACTGTGTGATCAGCGAATCGTTCGAAACGATATCAAAATCATCCTCCTCTCCCGGAGGCACTTTTCGCGCGGTTCGGAGAAGACCGCGAACTTTCGTCTGCACGGCTGCAAAACTAGCTTGATCCTGGGCCTGGACCACGTAGTCCAGACTCCGTTTCCAACCGTAGCGATTCAGCCCCGTCGTCAGTGGAATCAACACGACGTTGCCCTGGTCGCTTCCGAAGGAAGATCCCATCTCTTCCAACACGCCGACCACCGCATAACGAATGCCGTGGAACTTAATCGTCTGACCGAGGGCGGACCCAAACGGGAACGCCTTCTCAGCGACGGACGCTCCCAACACACAGACCCGGCGGTTGCTTTCCAGATCCGCCTCCATCAAGGGACGCCCCTCATCAATCATCCAGTTTTTCCCGGGGAAGGCCCCGGGCGTCACACCCCGCAATCGAACGTCAGGATTGGTTTCCCCATAAATCGAGACCGCCTCCGCCGTCCACAACCCTTCATCCACGCCAACGCTCTTGGCTTCCGGAGTTCGGTCCCTCAACAACTCGGCATGTTCGTAAGTCAGGTCCTCCCTCCGGAAATACTTCTGCCAATCTCGCTCCCCACCCCCCACCCGAATGCCAGGCCACTTTTGAATCTGAAAGGTGTTGGCGCCAAGCTGGCTTAGACTCGACTCGACACTATCCTGCATCACTCGAATCGCGGTCATCACGACAATGATTGAGAACACCCCGACCAGAATGCCCAGAAGCGTCAACGCCGAACGCACCTTATTCGAGGACAACGCATCCAGCGCCATCAGGAAGCTCTCCTTGATCTCGGCCCGTTTCATTCCCGGTTACTCCTGCCTCAGCGCATCCACCGGGTTCAGCCGAGCCGCACGGAAAGCCGGCAAGTATCCCGAGATCAGCCCCGTCAGAATCGAAACGGTCAACGCGGCCAGCACCACCGGCCATGCCATCTTGGCCGGAAACACGGTTTGCAACAGGAGGGTGACCGGGAAGGCGATCAAGAGTCCCAGGATCCCACCAAAGAGACAAATGAAAGAGGCTTCCAGGAGGAACTGAATGAGAATGGTCCGCTGCTTTGCTCCCAAGGCCTTGCGAAGGCCGATTTCCTTCGTCCGCTCGAGCACCGATACAAACATGATGTTCATGATCCCAATCCCGCCCACCAACAAACTGAGTCCGGTGATCAGGAGGCCGCCTGCAGCAATCGTTCCACCGGTTTGAATCACGGCATCCATCACCATGCCCTGCTGGTTGATCGCAAAGTCGTCCGGTTCCCCCGGAGCCAGCCGCCGGATCTTGCGCATGATCCCCCGAACTTCAATCCGGGTCTCGTCAATGGCCTCCGCGTCGATGGCTTTCACGTTGATATTCACATCCGGGTTGTAGGCAAAATCAGAGACAAACCGGGTGATGGGGACCATCACCTGATCATCCGCCCCTCCGAAAAAAAGGGAACCGCCCATCTTCTCCAACACACCGACCACCTCATACTTCTTCCCTCGAATCTTGATGCGATTCCTCAACGGAGACGACCGAGGAAAAAGGTTTTCCGCCAGCGTCGATCCAAGAATGCAGACGGGTCTTGATCCATCCACCTCGGCCTCCGAGAAGGATCGGCCCGCCTCCATCAGGTAACCGCGAACCATCGCGGTTTGCTCATTGGCACCCACGATGGTCGCACTCTCGGCGGAGCGTTCCTCATGGCTCACCGGACCGACGCTCTGCGCCTCCACCGAGACGGCCTGAGCCAACGAGAGTTCTTTTTCCAACCGGGTGGCATGCCGAAGGGTGATGTCCCGACGATTTCGCATCTCGCGCCAATTTCCCTTGGACGTCCAATCATACTTTTGAACGAACAAAACATCGGAACCCAAGACGGAGAGACTGTCCTCAAAGGTCTGTGAAAGCCCGGCAATCACACTCCCCATCAAGCTGACCGTCGCCACCCCGATGACGATCCCCAGGGTCGTCAGGGCGGCGCGCAGTTTATTGCTCAGAATGGCTTCGCCAGAAATTCTGACCGCCTCTGTCAATTCGTAGCCAAGTCTCATGGAACGAGATTACCCCTCGGGACACGAGGAGAGCCGAGCGTCAATCCGCTCATCGGCGGGAGGACGTTCATCTGCGGCGATCAAGCCATCGCGAATCCGGAGGATGCGCCGAGCATGGCGAGCCACTTCTTCCTCGTGAGTCACGACGATGATCGTGTTGCCCCTGTCCGACAACTCCTCGAAGAGAGCCATAATCTCGACCCCGGTTCTGGAGTCGAGATTTCCAGTCGGTTCATCCGCCAAGATAATTGCCGGACGATTCACTAGCGCCCGGGCAATCGCGACCCGCTGCCGTTGCCCCCCGGAAAGCTCATTGGGCCGGTGCGTCACCCGATCGGCCAATCCGACCTGACCGAGAGCCTCCAAGGCCCGTTCGCGACGCGTTTCACTGTCCACCTCCGCATACACCAATGGTAACTCCACATTATGCAGCGCCGTCGATCTTGCCAACAGATTGAAGGTCTGAAAGACGAACCCAATTTGGCGATTTCGAATATCAGCCAATTCGTCATCATCCATCTCGCTGACTTCAATCCCATTCAGGATGAACTCCCCGCTGCTCGGGCTGTCCAAGCAGCCGATCAGATTCATCAGCGTCGATTTCCCCGAGCCCGACGGCCCCATGATCGCCACATATTCACCTTTCTCGATCACCAGGGAGATATCGCGCAGGGCATACACGATCTCCTCTCCCATTGGATAGAGACGGGAAAGATTGCGGACTTCAATGAGACTCATGGTTTCCCGCCGTTCTCCGTCGAGTCTCCGCGCTCGGAATCATCCTTCGGTGAGACCTTTTTGCCATCCTCCAGGTCTTCTGCGATCGCCTTGTAACTCCCCGAGACCACTTCCTGTCCCGCTTCAAGACCGCTCACAATCTCAACATAATTGTCATCACTAATCCCGCGCTCCACCGGCACCATCTTCGCCGTCCCCTCTTCCACCACAAACACCACCTCGATCGGCTTGTTGGCTTCCTGGCGCCCCTTCTTCCCACCATCCTTGGGTCTTGGGAATTTTGATTCAGACTCGCTAGAGTCGGGATTGGATCCCCTCGAAGCCTGAGGCAGGCGGGTGGTCACACTTTGGAAAGGAACCGTGACCACGCCCTGGCGGGACCGGGTTTCCACATCGGCCGTGACCGACATCCCAGGACGGAAGGCCTCTTTTTCGTTGATCCCAATCCGGACCTCAAACTTGGTCGCCTCTTGCTGGGAACCTGCCCCGCTGGTGCGGGCTGAATTGGCGATCTCGGTCACGATCCCGGTGAAAGTCCGATCACGAAAGGCGTCCACCTCGAGTTCAGCCCTTTGGCCGATCTGAACCAACACGATGTCAATCTCGCCAATCTCGACTCTGGCCTCCATCGCGTTGAGGTCCGAGATGATCATGATCTCCGTACCCATGTTTTGAACCGTGCCCAGAACGCGTTCCCCCAGTTCAGAATTGAGCAGGGTAATGGTTCCATCCAGAGGTGAGGTAATCCGCGTTTTCGCCAGATCCTCCTCCGCTCGGGTCAGGGAAGCTTTGGCCATCGCCACTTGATGAGTGGAGGACTCTTGGGAAGCCCGGGCAACCTTGAGATTGGTTTTGGCGCGTTGGTAGTTGGAATCCGACTCGAGATCGTCCTCGAAGAGATTCTCGATTCGGGTAAATTCAAACTCGGCATTCGCCAGATTCGCATCCGACGAACTGAGACCAGCCAACGCGGATTGGTAACTTGCCGTCGCCTGGGCGACGGCTGCCTTGTAAAAATCCGGACGGATTTCGAGCAACAATTGCCCCTTCTTCACCGCCTGACCCTCCCGCACTGGAAGACTGATGATCTCACCGCTCACCTCAGGGCTGATCGTCACCTGGAGAACGGGGTGAATTCGACCGTCCGCGACGACGACTTCAGTCAAATCCCGGAGCGCAGCCGCTTCCGACTCAATCCGAACTGCGATCTCCTTCTTCCTGAGGACCGCTGCCGCACTCAATCCTCCAAGTACGACCAGGATCAGAATCCCGATGATGATCTTCTTACGCTTCTTCGACTTCTTAGATCCCATGACACCCTTCCGTTTTACGCCTTGGCTAAGCCCCTTGTTTCAGAATTGTGAATCCGTTTTCGCAGCGCCCCGGCCGTCCAAAAGACATGCTTCGCCTAGCCGCGGACAAAAAGCAGAATCCAGGACACCCGAAACGAAACCCACAGCACGAAAATCCATGCCCCGCAAGTGGCGACCGGATGCCTGGTGAGACGCGACCACGCGACGGCGATCACGGCGAAGTACCAGATTCGTATGACATCGATCTCGGCCGCTAGCGCATGAGTCCGGTTGGTTGGATCAAACTCCTCAAACGCGAGGGCCAAGCTCAGGGTCATGGCTAGGTTTTGTGTGATAACCACCAGAAGCATGTTGACCAGGGCCTGCACCACAGAGACCAAACTACTCAATCCGATCACCTCAAAACACTTTGAGAAGGGAATATG
Organism: Verrucomicrobia bacterium UBA2970; assembly: GCA_002348345.1. Classification (GTDB taxonomy): domain Bacteria; phylum Verrucomicrobiota; class Verrucomicrobiia; order Limisphaerales; family AAA164-E04; genus UBA2970. The sequence continues at coordinate 1,112 of DEAY01000180.1, read as the reverse complement.
GCTGTGGGACGCAAGGCGAACCAACCAATGAAACAGAAACGCGAACACCAACCATCCAATGGGCGTGCCGAAAATGACTCCCGCAATCCCGAAAAGCATCATGAACTTGGGCGTCATGAAGCGCTCCGCGCTACCCTGCAATTCCTCGGCATCGCGAGCCGTCATTCTGCCGGCCTCCACCTCTTTTTCAAACTGCTGCTCCTGCTGAAGCCGCATATTCTCCAGCACCCCGGCCTGAGAAAAGACGGTGACCGAATACAGAATCCCAGCCAAAAGACTGATGACCAAAGGAACCGCCCAATTGATGGGATCGACCGGAACCCCCCGAATCTCCCCGAACACCTGGCCGGGGCTCAGGATCACATTGGTCAGGCGCTCAAGAAGCGGCGTCTGGCCCACCGCCTCTGGACCGGGTTCTGATTCGGGCTCTGGCGTCGTCTGTTGATCAATATCCACTAAGTCATGGGTCCCTACCCCGTCACGTTAGCATGCCGACAAGATTGCTTATCGGTCGCTTAGATTGCAAATACTGTTCCCCATCGTATGCAAGAGCTCATCCAAAGGCCAATTCGTTTCGTCCGATTCACCAAAAACATCTCCCAACGAGGTTTCCTGGCAACTCAAACGGAATCTAGTCGATGAACTCTCCTCCAAAAAGCGGCGTTGAATTAGGGGCCTTCTGACTCTCAGTCACCCCAAAGCGATCTTCCCACAACTCGATTACCTCGTTTCGGGCCATCCCCACAGCGGCCGCCAACCGAATCACCTCGTCAAGACGGTTCCCGATGAAGCGAATCCGATCTTCATGCCCGAGATTCGTCTTCGACTCGGCAACCACGGTTCCGTTTCCTGGTCGAGCTGAGAGAAAACCAACCGCAACGAGCTCCCGATAGGCCCGAGCCACCGTGTTCGGATTGACATCAAGCATCGCCGCCATTTCTCGAATCGTAGGCAACCGCTCCCCGGCAAGGACCTCGCCCAACATCACCTGCTCCTGGATCCGCATCTTGATCTGCAAATAGATCGGAACCCCAGAATCTGGTGCCAGGCTCAGTTTCATCTTTCTTTACCGATCGAATCGCCTACCGGGCACGCATGTTTCTGATAGATCA
>DEAY01000144.1 GCA_002348345.1 Verrucomicrobia bacterium UBA2970 | reverse complement strand
GACGAACAAGAGGAGGAGGCACCGGAAGCCGAGGCAGAACCATCCGAGAGCGCGGCCTGATCGGATCGTCGTGACTCATCTGGGCGTCATCTCCGATACTCATGGCTATTGGAATCCCTCCCTCCCGGAGCAGTTCGCCGGGGTCAACCACATCTTGCATGCCGGAGATATCGGCTCCCAAATCATCATTGACCGCCTGGAGCAACTGGCGCCCACGACGGCCGTCCTGGGAAACACCGACGTAGGGCTGGTGTTCCCGGAAACCGCCAGCCTCACCATCGAAGGCTACCGGATCCTGATCCACCACATCGTCACGGTCGGCCCGTCTTATCAACCCATTCCCCGAGCTCCCGACCCCTCAAAACCCGATCTCATCGTGTTCGGCCACACCCATCGGCCCTACTCCCAAAGCATCGACGGGGTCCTCTACCTCAATCCTGGCTACGCCGGACGCCATCGAGCGGGGCAGCCACGGAGCATCGGACGCCTTGGGATTGACCCACAACGAGGCCTCTCCTGGGAAACGATTCCCCTGGATACTGGCTGAGCCACGGACCGGCGATGCGACGACTCTCCTTCCTTCAAATCCTCAACATGCCCTTGCCTCCCCGATCTTCTTTACGGGATGATGGGCCCCGGAAATGACCGCTTTCATTTCGCGTTCCCTGAGAACCTTGCCCAAGAGGACACAAACCATCGTCCTCACCTGTTTCTACGGTTTATTCGCAGCCCTGGCTGCAGTCTTGTTCCATGTGGTCATCCAGGGCAGCTTCCGACTCACGTTTGAGCGCTTCGCGGCTCTTGGGAAAACCGAGTTCCTGGTCGGAAGTTTCTTCACCATTATCACGAGCACTCTCATCGTGGGGGTCCTCCTCACCCAGTTTTGCCCCGGAGCCTCGGGAAGCGGGATTCCCCAGCTCAAGCTGGCTTTTTGGAAAGATTTCGGGTTCGTCCCCTGGCGAGTCGTCTGGGTTAAATTCATCGCCGGCGTGTTCAGCGTTGGCGGCGGCTGCAGCCTGGGTCGCGAAGGGCCCAGCGTTCAACTTGCCAGTGGGGTTGCCTCCAACCTCGCCGGCCTTTTGGGCGAGCCGAAACAGAACCGCCGGCATGCCGCCGCCGCCGGAGCCGCCGCCGGCCTGGCGGCCGCATTCAACACCCCCCTCGCCGCCATCACCTTCGTGCTCGAAGAGATTGTCCAGGACCTCAACAGCCGGATTCTCGGAAGCATTCTCCTCGCCTCGGTGCTGGGCGCCTTTGTCGTTCACGGCCTCATCGGAGAGCAACCCGCCTTCCAGATTGCGTCGGTCCAGGCGACCCCCTGGAAGGTCTACACCCTCATTCCGATCGTTGCCGCTGCCTCCTCCCTCCTCGGGATCCTGTTTCAAAAAACGACGCTCTCCCTCAGGAATCGCAGGAAGCGCTTCCAGATCATTCCGCTGTGGCTCCGCCCGACCATCGGAGGTCTTATCACCTGGATCCTGGGAGTCTCCGTTTACCTTTGGACGAGCCAAGACGGACAAGCCGGTTCGCTCGGGGTCTTCGGCGTGGGCTACGAGGATCTGAGCCGAGCCCTCACCAACACCATCGATTGGCGGGTGGCCGGCGTTCTCCTCGTCACCAAGTTAATCGCCACCTTTGCTTGCTACGGCTTCGGGGGATGCGGCGGGATTTTTTCTCCTACCCTCTTTCTAGGTGGGATGTGTGGGATCTTCATCACAGGACTCTTTGGTCAATTCTTGGATCTCGACACCTCGGCCTACGTCCTTCTCGCCGTGGTCGGAATGAGCGCCTGCCTGGGGGCCGTGGTTCGAGCGCCCGTCACAGGAATCCTGATCGTCTTCGAGATGACCCATGAATTCAACCTCGTCCCTGCCCTGATGCTCGGAGCCCTCATCAGCTCGGCGATTTCCAGGCGCCTCAGCGAAGAGAACTTTTACGAAGCGATCTTGCTCCAAGATGGACACAACCTTGACCACGTTATTCCTCCCCGCGACCTCCGCAGTTGGCAACAGCTTCCGGTTTCAGCCATCGCCACCTTTAAAGTGGCCCAAGCGAGCGCCCTCGACGAGCCATCGGTCAACGAACTCTTAAGCACCCATCCCTACAATCGGTTTCCGGTGATCAAAAACGGCCAACTCACAGGCATTCTCACCCGAGCCGAGGCGGTCGAGGCGCTGAAAGAAAAAAGAGCACCTGAACTCAAACCAGCGACCACTTGCCTTCCCTCAGAAACCATCCGCGAACTGCAGTTCCGACTCATTGAGTCTCCCACGGGTTTCGTGGCCGTCCTTGATCGTTCGAAAGGCAACATGATCGGGCTTGTCACCCTCCACGATCTTCTCCGAGCGGAGGTCTCGATCACCAAGGAGGGAGCAGACCAACCCTAGAGGGTTGGCGTGCCCGGAGACCCGGCGCCTATCCTGCCGCGACACACCCGGCGAACCCAAATCCCGGCCATCCAAATCCCGAGAAAGTCGGCCACCAAATCGGAGAGCGAGAAACTTCGGGTTGGAACCGCCAACTGGCTGAATTCCTCCAACAACACCCCAATCGAAACATAAAAACTGCCGCTCAGAATCACACGCCCCCCGATCCGGATCGACCGAGCCTCTAGTGCCAAATTGATCAGGAACGCCAACAAACCGACCAGCACAAAATGTCCCAACTTATCTCCAAAGGGGATCGATCGATATCCTTGCAGCCAAGCCGGAAGCATGCCTCGATCGGCTTGAACGACCACGAAACCACAAACGCCTCCAAAGACGACCGCACCCTGTTTGATAGGGTTCATCTACCAATCAACGTCGACCTCCAATTGCGTTCCGAATCGATTCCGGTAAAAGACCTTTTTGTAATTCATTCCGAATTCATGAACCATTTTGGTAATCTTGACATCGAAGCAACAATACTCGGCGATCTTCATCAGTTCTCCCTCCTTGAACCACTGAATGGCCTGAAGGCCCTCGGCCGTCTTTTCCGTTCCCAGGGTCGCCGTGGCCACCGCATCCAGGGAGAGTCGATGGCTCAAGAGACGCTGGAGATCGACCATCAGGTCCAGGGTGGGTGCCTGGGTTAAATCGATAATGGAGTAGCCATGAAGGACCTCGTAATCGAAGCGAAGGTGATTGAAACCCACCACCAAATCCGCTCGCATCAATTCATCGATCAGATCGTTGACCTGAGCTTCACCGTAGACCCGGTAACCACCGCGTTCGGTGCTGTAGGTCACACCAACGCTCAAACCCATATCGCGGATTTTATCCCATCCGCCCACCTCTTGGGCTGAACGTTGGGTCTCCAAATCAAAATAAACAATGTTTCGAGCTGCCATACTTGAAGGCACTGCAAACGAGTCTCCGCTCAAGTTTGAAAAATGTCTTGCTGTGCCCCCCCCAATCCCACAGTTTTAAACCCCTATCAGTTCGCTAGCAAGTCCACCCAAAGCTTGCCGGCCGAACCGGAAGATCTCCAGCAGAAATCGAACAATCCATATCCGCAAGATTATCATGAAGACGGCCATCATCTCCCTTGGACTCGTTTTGGCAACTTTGACCGGCTTTGGCCAAGCGGCGCTGCCAAAATCAAAATCGGCACCCGGCGCCAAAGTCTATATCATCTCACCGGCTCACGGGGAAACGGTCGGAAAAACGTTCACCGTGAAATTCGGACTCCAAGGCATGGGAATCGCCCCCGCGGGAATCAAATTTGACAACACGGGTCATCATCACCTCTTGGTGGATGTCGATGAAATGCCTGATCTCAATAAGCCCCTCCCGGCAACCGAGCACGTGCTTCATTATGGGAAAGGTCAGACGGAAACAACCCTCACGCTCGAACCCGGAAGCCATACCCTGCAACTCGTTCTGGGGGACTACCTCCATCTTCCGCACGACAAGCCGGTCATCTCCCGCAAGATTCGTGTGACCGTGAAGTAGGCTGGAGCGTTGAGATCACCGAAACCTCTGTCGTGGATTCTCAGCAAGGCGATCATCGCTTTGACTGAGAAGCCATTCCCTCTAAACTCACTCTTATGTTTGGCGATATCCGCAATCCCCAAGGCGAACGAATCGACACCTCGTTTCACCCCGGAAACGATGACTCCCATCACGTGGCCATTATTGGCCACGGCGTGACGGGCAACAAAGATCGGCCCTTCCTGGTCGCCCTGGCAGAGGGCCTGGCGGCGGCCGGAATCAATGCCCTCCGAATCTCGTATTCCGGAAACGGGGGCTCAGAGGGGCAGTTTGTCGACTCAAATATCACCAAAGAAGTCGCGGATCTCGGCGCCGTCATCGACGCCCTCGCCGACAAGACGGTGACCTACATCGGCCACAGCATGGGCGGCGCCGTGGGCGTCCTTCGAGCCAGCCAAGATACCCGGATTCGATTCCTCGTCTCGCTCGCCGGTATGGTTCACACCAAAAAGTTTGCCGAGACCGAGTTCGGCATGGTCACTCCCGACAACGGGAACATGTGGGACGATGAATCGTGCCCCCTTTCAAGCGCCTATATGAATGATCTCAGGACGATCGAGTCGACGGTGCCGCAGGCCTCGGGGATCCAGGTACCCTGGTTGCTCCTTCATGGTACGGAAGACGACGTCGTTCCCCTACAGGACTCCCTCGACATCCACGCGGCGGCCGGGGATCATGCCCAATTAGTGCAGCTTCCTGGGGCCAATCATGTTTTTGCCGACGAGCATACCGCGCCCGTGGTCACCCAAACGGTCCAATGGCTTCAACGCCAGCACGCCGGAGCCTGATCTCGTCGCTCGCTCCCCGGCAGACAAGCCTCGCAGAACGCAACCGCTTCCTCCGGTAGATCCTGGCTGCGCGACGGAGGCTTGTGGGCCGGAGCCACGCGGCCCTTGGCAAAGAACGCCTCACCCGGTCCGCTCATCGCCGAATGATTTGGTCCTCGTGACGGCGGAGCCACGTCTCATGCTCACGGTATCGGGGGCAGTGCCGGCGAACCAACTGCCAGAATCGAGGCGAGTGGTTAAGATGACGAAGGTGGCAGAGTTCGTGAATGATCACATAATCGCGGACAGCGAGCGGCACTTGGAGGAGGCGCCAATTCAAAGACAGCCCTCCGCTCGCCGAGCAGGACCCCCACCGAGTGCGTTGCCCCCTGACGGTGATCCCCTTGGGTTTCAACCCTACTTGATTCGCTAGGCGGTCAACGCAGACAGGGAGCTCCTGACGGGCGATCCCCCGCAATCCGCCCTCGATCTGAGCCCTCATATCCAGCTCCCACCGATCGAACTTGAGCTCGATCTCACCCAGCTTCACTCGGGTCTCAGCGCCATTTCGATCCCATCGAATCGGTTCTTTTTTTCCCCGAATCCAAATCCGGGTGCCCGGTTTCCAGAGGGGAGACTCACGGGCGCGTTGCCGCTCCATCCGATCAAGCTGATCCGAAACCCAGCGATGCTGATCATCAAAAAAAACCTTTCCCCCTCGAAGCGTTCCTCCCCTGGGAATGGTCACCCGGACGCTGCGCTCACTGAGAACACGAATGATGTATCGACGAGACCGCGCGTTCCGCACCAACAGGACCGACACTTGCCCCGATCTCTCCACCGGTCGATTGAAAACGAATTCCCGGCCAAACCCCAACTGAAGCTGCAGCGACTCCTCCATCATCGATTCCTCACTCGCAGGCCAACAATCTGAAGATTAACGCTTGATTTCTCAAAAAAAAACAACACCCTAAACCACCGATTCAGGCGGAAACAAACCAAGCCTGAAGCGAATGTCTATCGGATGGAAGATCATATCGAACTGGAAGGAAAGGTTAAGGCCGTTTTGGCTGGGACCATGTTCCGAGTGGAACTTGATAACGGGCACGTTGTCCTGGCGCACATTTCCGGCAAGATGCGAAAACGATTCATCCGGTTGACCATCGGAGACCGGGTCAAGATCGAGATGTCCCCCTACGATCTGAACAAGGCTCGGATTGTTTATCGTTTGGGGTAACGGAATCGCGACCCGCCGGTCGTCGTTTTCGTTCTCAGAGGGGCTCTCGGTGAAGAGGCCGTCATTCCCGTCAGAACCTTCTTTCTTTTTTGAGTTTGGCATAAAACCAGCTACAAAGATCTGATCGAAAGTGAAACGATCCGTGTTATTGGCCGCGGGGTTGCGGGACGAGGGGTCGAAGTCGTAAAGAGGAGAGGTTGTCATGAAGTTCCGATTCGTACAAAAGCGCGTCAGCGCCCTGGCCCGGCGGGTCGAACCC
>DEAY01000040.1 GCA_002348345.1 Verrucomicrobia bacterium UBA2970 | reverse complement strand
CTCCGCCTCCGTCGGGAGTCGGAATCGGCTTCGGGATTGTCGGTTCAATCGCACCAGGAATTGCTCGACCTCATGAAAGCTAACGGATTCAACCGGCCGATCCTTCCCCTGAAAGGCCACCGTTTTCGGGGGCGCCCCCATCACCTTGGTCCACTGGCCCTGCGTTACCTCGGTAACGCCCATCAGGAACGGCTGTTCAATCACCACCGGATGCGCCGGCTGTTCCCGCGTCAGGAATCGGTTCCACCATCCGTTCCGCCGGAGCTTGGCCTCGGCCTCGGGTGTGGTCCCCATCACGAACGATGCGGCGGGAATGTAAACAAAGGGCATCCCGTCTCTGCCGACCACCGTGAATGGCCGCTCGCCATTGGCCTCGCCTTCGGGCCCGCCTGCCAACCCGCCTGCCAGCATCCCGGAATGGAGGAGGCACCCTAGAAGCCAACCCCCCGCTTTCGCTCGACGGTGATCCATCCTACGCTTGCCTGAGCACAAACGGCATGGAGGGACGGTCATTGCGCCCCCTGCCCTTGGGCTTGATGCCACTCAGAGCCAGAGCCGTTGAATACACGTCCCCGTGATTGGGCACAAACGACTTCGGATGCGGTTCTCTGCCCGGCCGGAGCTTTCCCGAGGTGGGATCGTAATTCGGGTCCAGGGAGCCATCCGGCATCAGCGGAATGGCCATCAAGGTTTCCTCACCAATTCCGCCAAATTGAGAATTCCCCCGCACATTCCCGCCCAGAAAAGCGCAGGAGGTGACCTTCCAGTGGGCACAGATGTCCTGTCCGCCAATCTGTTTTTCTTTCTCCTCCTCGGAGACGTCCTTCTTGAGGATTCCCTCCACATTTCCGTGGAGCGAGCGGCCGAACTCAGACGTCAGCACTATATTGGTGAAATCAAAATACGACTGCCCCGTCTCCTTGTACTCGGTTCGCTTCAGTTGGTCCACATAGGCGTGAAGCGGCCGCCACAAATCCTCGCTCATCATTTGGGTTTGATCGGGCATCCCTTTCGGGGTCTTGCCATCATTGCCCCACAAACGTTTCCGGCTGAAATGAGAATCGAATCGTCGCACATCTCTCGACTCGATGAAGAAGGCACAGGAGAGGCCGGCGCACATCATCTCGTAACTCATCATCGCCTGGACATTCACATTGGGTGAGAATTTGCTCCGTGCTTTGTTTCCATTCACACTTCGGTAGGTGATCATCTCATCCTCCCGCTCGACCCCAAACGCCTCGCGGAGTTCACGTCTTTGAAACAACCCCTCCATATCGACTTGATCCACGCCCGAGCCGCGCTCGCTCAACTGCCGATAAATCTCTCGGGCGGAATGGTAGCTCTTGACGGCCTCAAGATGATCGTCCTTCAGGGCGCTTGAATGCACCTGATCGAGAAAGCCCTCGACGGCTCGATTCACCGGATCCTCGGCACCCTGCCGAATCTGTTGGAGCATTCGTCTCAGTTTTTGGGGCGTGCCGGCGTAAATCGTGTGCGCATGAACCGGTCCGAGCCCATGATAATAACCCCGTTTTCCCCGGTACTGAACTTCGTTCAACTCGCCATCGGAAAGCCACCAATGCCAGGACAGATTCGGAAGCAGGTAGTCTTGGCCATAGACCTCGGCAAAGGCCTGCATCACCGATCGCTCGTCCTCTTCCCGCTCATCGGACTGACGCATGTTGTAGTTTCCCATGTGGACGCGCAGCCGGTCCCGAGAATGCCCCGATCCGGTGTGCATGGAACTGAGAACGGCCATGTCCTTCATGAGATCCTTCCCGGCACTGGCCAGGTATCCGTAACGAATGTTCCCGTGCTGGTAGATGGTGTAATCCTCATCTCCCCAGTGGATCACGCGATAGCGCTCGTCACTGACCCGGTCCAGACGGTCGTGAACGTGGTTCGCCGTCATCACGGGATTAAACATGTCGTAACCGCACCATCCGCCCTCGAGATACCAATAAGTCAGGAAGCGGGGATGGTCATGGGCGGACGCCGCCCCGGCAGCCAGACGTTCTCCCCGCCCCTCCGGGGGCATTCCATGAGCCTGAAAATAACGAAGGAAATCCGCGCAGGTCAGCGCCGTGGCGCCCACCGCGAGATCACGAATGAAACGACGGCGGGGCGATTTCGCACGCGCCCAGGGTTCGGCCCGATGGATCACCGGGGCTGCCATATCACACGCCTTCCTGACACTCATCAATTCTTCTCTCCTTCTCCTCCGGCACCTTCCGTCGACACCGTCGCGTTCAATCCCAGCGTTTGTCGATACTGCGGGCTCATTGCCAATGCGCGAATCAACCCCTTGATCGAAAACCCATTGTCGTGAACCTCATCCCAAAGGCTCTTGTAGAGAACCCGCTCATCCGTCCGATACCGCATGGCCCGCCCGAACATGAAATCAAAATGGGTGTCAATCATCGTTCGGATGAAGCGCTCCTTCTTGACCGCCTGCAGGGCAAAAGCTTCCAATCCCTCTCCCTTGAAGGGATACTCCTCCACAAGCCCATGATCGCTCGCCTCGATGGGAAGCCCATACTCATCATGAAGGCGGTATTTCCCCTCATCCGTCCAGAAACTGCGCTGGAAGGCGAGCGGGGTGAGGATCTTATGACAGCGATAGCACGCTGAATTGGGGTCGGTAGTACCCAGGGCCGTCACGCCCTCTCTTTGTTCGACAATCTCGGCCGGCACCTCATATCGATAGCCCAAAAACAGCATGCTCACCTGCGCCGCGTAGTTGTAATGCGGCAACCCGGGTTTTCCGGCGATAAAGCCCGGCGATGTCAACAACCCGCTCCGGCCATGGTAGGCGGGCCGGGGCACTGCTTCCATCGCTTCATTCACCGTGTAGCGGGCGGTGAGAATCTCCTGAAAGGGTCGATCGTTGAAGGCCACATAACACCACAAGCGAACCGGCTCATCCTGTTCCTCCGTCCCCTGACTTTCCAAATAGAGTCGAATTCGATGACGATAAAAGGTCTTAAAATCCTCACTCGCCAAGTAGTAATGGACCAGGTCGCTCCAATTCCGTTCCTGCCTAAACCGCCGCCACTCCGAAGCGCTCGGCGCCCGCCCCACCAAGTCCAGTGCCAGACGGCTCATGGAAAGATCCCAACGCTGAATCGGGTCACTCACCCAATCGAGCGCCGGCGGCCGGGTAAACAGAAAATCCGGATGCCGGATCAACGCTTGGGCGAGTGAGGTCCAGTAGTAGTAATCTCCGTCAAACGCAGGCACGTCAAACTCCATGCCCGCTCCGTCCGGCTCAACCAGTACGGGAAGCCCCTCCACTTGGCGCCATGAAAACTCCAGGGGACTTCCTTGAACGGTAAAGGATTCCGAGGCATCCAGACGGACCCGGCTGCCACGGACAGCCCGCACCGGAGAGCGCACCCTCAAGAGCGGGGACGATGCCTCCGCCCGGACCCAGAAGGGCGTCCTCGACTCGTGATCCCGTTTGCCAGGGTAATAAAGTCTGACCTGGTAGAATCGATCCGGGGCCCAACCACGGTCCTGGGCGACCCCTGGAAAATAACGCAGCGATAACTCTCCCTTGCGTTCGTTGCGATCTTCAACCCGGGTCCCGCGGCGATTGTAGGCGTTGAATGAGATCGCCTTGAAAGGCGCCCAGTCGGCAAAGCCACGAGCCTCCTTGGTATCCACCTCGACTTCACCATCCTTCAAATCCCTGAAGACCACCGGGCCCACGGCGACCTTGCTCGTGGTGTCCGTGTTGTTGACCTCCACGTAGCCCTGCTCCCCAAACCGGAAGCGCCCCTCAAAATCAACATAGGCCTCGGTATCGACCGTTCCGTCGAACTGATATCTCACGAGTCCCGCCTTCTCAACCGGACCCGAGCCCTGATCGACCACGACACTCTCGTCGCCGGCATGCCAGACTTCAACCAAGGCACGGTGATTGGCGGCACCGCCCGGACGAAAATACAGGGCCAGCCGGTAATCGCCCTCAAAGTCCGGCTGAAGAGGCACCACGACCTGACTATTCTGCGCCCCGCCACTGGATTCCTCGGCACTCCAGTAGCCATGACGCTCACTGAGTTTCCACGCTCCCTCCAACTCGACCCGCGAATCGTTCACTCCGATCCACTCCACGAGTGCCCCGTCGACATGCTCGAGGAGCAATCCGGCGAAGGAAACCGACCTCCCCTGGGCGAGGGGGGAAAGCACCAGACGATGGGCGCGTTGCGGCGTGAGCGCAATCGATGCCTCCAAGCCCTGTTTCATTGGACCCTGCTGGGACTCGCCAACCGGCAAACGAACCCATTCTTGATGGATCGCCCCTCCCCCTCCGTGAATTGGGATCGAGACCAATCGTCGGGCCGACAAGCCCGTCTTCGGATCTCGAACCGTCAACTCGAACCCCAGATCATAGGGACGCTCCTCCAGGCTCGACCGTTGCGCCATCACATTCGAATAGAGGGCCTCAGCCTCGGTTCGTTCCGAAGAGGACGGCTCCCGGTTCAGGAGCGCTCGGTAAAGCAACCCGACGGCTTGCGAGCGATCGCGGCGAATCAAATCCTGAACCACCGGCCCGTGGAACGGCCCCCTTTTCTGCAAGTAAGCAAGGGAGGCGACATCCGATGCCATCAACCGGAGGGCGCTCATGTAACCCGAGGTCGCCTGACTGGATTCGTTGAACCGAGTCTCAAAATCGGCCCCGCCAAAAAGGGCGATGTTCTCCCTGAAGCGATCCCGTCCCTGACGCCTCCAGTCATCACCAAAAAGCGCTTTGATTTTCCCTCGCAATTGGGTGTAGGTCAAAAACTGCGTGTCAGGCCTCGGTTCGACGTCCTCTCGATACGGTTCAAGCAAGGCCAATGGAAAGCACTCGTCATCCCGCAGGACCGATGAGTAGGGACGCAATTCGGCAACCAAACCCGAGAGAAGGTTGATCTCCGCTTCGGACCAGGGATGGGCATTGGGTCCCTTGGGCATTCGCCGCTTTGGGTTCCGCGCCAGCAGACGACTCAAAAGACCATCAGGCGACTCCCGTTCGAAGTAGCCTCCGCCCAACAGCATCTTGAAATCGTCCGCCCCATCGCCGATGAACACCAAATCCGAACTGGTCGCGGCGTCATGACACCCCACACACCCGTCCGCCCCTCCCCGAGACAGAAAGGGGTAAATCTGAGCTCGAAAGCGCTGCTCGAGATCCTCAAGGGCGAGGGCCGCTTCCTTCTCAGTTGCCGGGGACGCGGCAAGATAAACACAGAGACAAAGCGCTCCCACCATTGCAAACGACCGGAAAGCGACTGCGGGTTCACGCTGGCTCATGGATCAAGTTGAAGAGCCTATGCCCTCGCCCGCTGGCAATCAAGCCGTTAGCGCCATTTGGTGAAAGACATCCGCCCCCTGCCCCCCCTCCAAGGCGCCCAACGACCTGCCCCCGAGGAAAATCATTTCACGACTTGCGACCCGACCACTTTCCGCCCAAAGTCTCGCCAGATCTGACCAACACCGCATGGAGGAACGCGAACCCAGCCCACCCAATCCCCCCCCGTCCTCAAAGGCGTG
>DEAY01000340.1 GCA_002348345.1 Verrucomicrobia bacterium UBA2970 | reverse complement strand
AGGGTGTTTAGGGAAACGCCCGAGCCGGGGCTAGGGCGTCTGGAATTGAGGAGCGTCTCTACCCTGGGAAGGGCATCAGGGTTTGGTTTGCGAAACAAAACTCTCTATCGGAAGCCAATCGAGAAAGTCTTTGGCGGTTTCAGTCTTTGCAGCGGGATTGTCTCGGAGTGAGATGGGCCTTATCAGGGGGTAGGGTGAATCGATCGGCGGACAAGGGCGTTCAATCGAATGGGAGGATGCTCCTTGGTGCCGCAGCGATGGGCCTGGTGGTCGCCATGGGTTGTGGATGGGGGCTGAGTTTGGAAGAGGGTCACAATGAAAATGGGAGTCATGATTGGCCAGGTGTTCATCGCCGCCACCCAGGCCACGTCGGCCGATTGCGGGGACATGGCGTGGGCGAGTATCTAGACTTTGATCTGCGAGTGACATGGCGCCCCAGGGACTTTATCGAATGCGCTCTCGTCGGCCGGAATCTGGGCTCGGCGCAACGCATCGAATTCAGTCAGTCACAAAACATCGCCACGATCGTCAGCGAGGTGCAGCGTGGCGTCTACGGGCAAGTCTCGATGCGATTCTAGAGGTCGCCCTGAACAGTCGTCGGAATCGAACGGAGATGGTGGGACTGCATCAGGAGCGAACGAACTTCGAGAAGACAAGCCTCCTGTCTGTCTCACCCCGCCATGACGAGGCAGGATCAACAAAGAGGTTCATGATCGAGACTTCGTCCCGGCTTACATGAATTGCTGGAGGATCTTGATCGCCTCGGCCGCATGGGAATTGCCATCTTCCGCTGCTTCGAGGAGTTCTCGTTGGAGGGTCATGCCTTGCTCGAAGGAAAGGTTCTCCTGATTCCGTAGGTTCATGATCGAGGCGACGGCTTTGTCGTATAGCCCTTCCCGGAGCGCTTGGGTCGCTATCGACGCATGTTTCTGGGTGGCTGGATCCGAATCGGCAAAAACCGTTTCCAGCTCGGAGGCAGCTTCCAAGGAGTTTTCAGGAGGTCTGACCAGTCGTTCCTCCTCAGATTCACACCAAATTCCGCGAGAGCCGGGTAACCTAGGGAGAGGATCAGGGGAGTTCTCAGACGACAGCGAATCCATCAGAGGGGGAACAGGGGTTCCCAACACCAGACTACCCTGACGTGAAGAGGGGACATCAGGGTGAGGTGAACCAACGGGGATCGAGACCCACTCCGAACGAAAACGGGTCCGTGTCTGCTAGAGCCGAGTGGAAGGCGGAGGGCTTGATAATGGTGGCTTGGCGGTGGAGCGTTTGCGTTGCGAGGGAAGCAGCAAGCCTGGAAACTCTGGGATCACGCCTCTCTGGTGGTGCAATAAGTGGTGGAGGTCGCGCCGGTAGTCCGAATCAATATTCATGCGGGTAAGTTGTTTGTGTACGGTGGCCAGGCCGCCCCCGCAGATTTCGGCTCGGGCGGCGCTGGTAAAGCGATCCTCAGGCTCGGGCGCAAGAAAGCGCTTGAGAATGGAAACCAGTTCTTGGTTGCATCGGACGTAGGGGGGCAGGTACCTCCGGAGATGGTCGAGTAGGGAACGTTTGCGCCGCGTCAGCGAGCTACCGCTGGGGTGTCGTTCCGGAAAAACCTTCTGCCCGGTGAGGAGTTCCAGACCGATGAGCCCGACGCTGTAGAGATCCGATTGGACGGTGGCCGGCTCACCGGAGTGCAGTTCGGGTGCCGCGTAATGAGGGGTACCGATCCGGAGTGGTTCGGATTCCCCGATTCGCTGCGCCCGTCCCAGATCAATGACCCGAACATAGCCGAGTGGGTCAATCATGATATTGGAGGGCTTGATGTCGCAGTGGAGATATCCGGCGGAATGAAGCGTTTCCAGACCGGCTAGGATCTGGCGCATAATGTAGATGGCAACGCCGGGCTGAACGCAGGGTCGACCGTTATAAAGGTTGAAGAAGATGTCGTTGTTTCCTGGGGGACGATGTCGGGCTGAGCTTAGAAAGCCGGAGAGATCGATCCCGTCGATCCGCTCCATTTGGACGAAACCAATTCGTTCGGTTTCCTCATAGAAATCACAGTTCACGAGATGAGGCGAACGGGTGGCATGGAGGTGCGATACCTGGGTCGAGATCCGGCCCATGTCGATCCAGTAATCATCGGCGGAATCATAGATCCTCGGATCAAAGAGTTTCAGCGCATGGGAGGTTTGGCAGTTGCGACTTCCGAGGCGACTGGTTTGGAAGACGATCCCCTGCCGGCCCCGGCCGATCTTCCCATTCAATTGATGGCGAATCGTCGTCTCGATCCAGCGACGTTCTATGATCTCCTCGAATTGGCAATCGAGATCACCAAGCTGCGGGTGGTTTTTTCCCGGAGCGGCTGTGTTCATGCGCAGGGCGGGGCAAGAGGCCAGGAGGCATTGTGGGGGATTGAAGGGGCGGGTTCCCGGGACGGAAATGACGTGGGAGTGATTCAATGAGTCGGCAAGGCAAGGGGTTCCCTGTCGACCGCGAGGGAGGAACGGGGCGTGAGAATCTCGGAATCGTAAATGGCTTCGTCTTTGGCTCTCGATCGGAGTTTATCGGCGAGGACGCTATCGTCGACCTGCGCGATGGATTCAAGAATCTCATTGGGTTGGTAGGCGAAACGATTGATGGAATGCCGGGTGCTGGTGCCGGTGAGAACGGCGATGGTATAATAGCCCAATTGGACCCCGCCGATGATGTCGGTCTCCATCGTGTCCCCGATCATGATGGTTTCACTCGCCTGCAGTCCCAGGGCCTTTCGGGCACCGCGCATCATGATTGGGTTGGGCTTGCCGACGCTGAACGCTTTCAAGCCACTGGCCTCCTCGAGCATGGCCACGAGGGCACCGCATCCGGGTCGGGAGCCATTCTGCGTCGGGCAATTGGCATCCAGGTTAGTGGCCACGAATCGAGCGCCACCGAGGAGAAGATTGAGCGCTTGCTCGACCGTCTCCGCATTAAAGGTTCTTCCCTCTCCGATGACCACGAAGTCAGGATCTTTGTCGACAATCGCGAATCCCTGCTCGTGCAGGGAAGTTAGCAGGCCACCCTCTCCGATGACGTAGGCGGTGCCATTGGGTTTTTGCTGGGAGAGATAGCGTGCGGTGGCCTCGGCACAGGTAAAGACGTGTTCTTCCTCCGCTTGAACGCCCAGGCGTCGCAGCTTGATGACGACGTCGCGCTGCATGCGTTGGCTGTTGTTGGTGATGAAGAGGAAGGGGATGTCCCGCTCTATCAGACGATTGATGAACAGGTCGGCGCCGGGAATCAGTTCGCCCCCGCGATAGATGACTCCGTCCATATCGATGAGGTATCCGTGTCTCGATGTCATGGTTCCCTTTCCTTTCTAGTCGGTGGCCGTTTTGTGGGAGGATCATTTCCTTCACTTCTCAAACTACACCCCGAGCGCGGCACTTCAATTCGTTTTAAGCGAAAGACGAAGAATGTTGTTTCCTGGGCAAGTTGAGCAGGATGTGAAGGGCGGTTTGTCGATTCTTACGCGCTCAAATCGCTTCAAGACTCAGACGGAATGAACGGTTCGAATCGGAATCGTCGATCGGTTCGATCGGAAGCAATGCCATGGGGTTCGGATCCCTGGGGCGACCACGGGACGAACATTCATCTGGAGAGTGACATTGATCGAACGAGGTGGAGGTGCCTCGGTTTGGGCGCGTCTGCCGAAGAAGCTCCGGCAACGAATCGCTGATAGGGTTGCTGACGTTTGCGAATGAATGACCTATTCCATGATTTGAATCTTCCTGTTCCTGCGATCTGCTTGTGGAGGTTTGGTGAAGGTTCAGGTAAACCGCTTGCCAATCAACTGTTCAACCCAGCCCGGGGATTCCATCACTGAAAGAGTAGAACGATAAACGAAAGGTCGTGAGGTGTTTGGAACAGCGAGAGGGTGGGCTCACTTCGGAGGCCTCCAGCGATATGATGATCCCTCGGGGAGACGGCGGTAAATCTGACCCCGGTGCTATCCCAGTCGGGCCGGTTCTGATTGATCTGTTGATTCTCTTACGGTAGCTGCCAAGAAGCTACGGATGGATTCCTCGTTGAGCCTGACGCCAATGAGCACGGCACAGGGCGGGACAAGCGGTTTCAACGGAAGTGTATGAAGGGTCGCTTCGTTGCGGTATTCACCGACGCACTGAAACTGGAACCAGCGATCTGGTTCCTCGGTCACTCTAACGACTCCTTTGACTCGGAGGACTTCTTTCGGCAGGGCGTTTAGCCACCGTTGCAGATGCGTGGTTGACATTGGCTCGGGGAGAGCGATTTCCAGCCCGATGAAGGCATGGGAGAGTTGGTGTTGGCCATCGGGCTGATCATGGTCATGATGATGTTGGTGATCGGGGGTGTGGTCATGACTTGATCCTCCACAACCACTGGTTCCGTCTTTTCCCGACTCATTCCGGGATGTGCTCTTTTGCAAAAGCTGTTCGATTTCGGCAGCGAACGTTTGAACCTCGATCTGTTGGGCCTTTGCGTTGAAGGAGTGGATATCGCGCCGTATTTCCTCGAAACGAAGGCTGGAAGTCGATTGTTCTCGGGTGAATAGAATGTGACTAGCTGTTTCGACTTGAAGACGTTCCAGTTCGTTGTGCCAATGCCGTTTTTGCCACCGTTGGAGGTCGACCAAGGCAACTTGTATCAGAGGAGAGAAGCGGCGGCGCAGTTCTTCATTGACCAGGAGGTGTTCGATGAGGGTGGTTGGGTCTGTGGTTCCGTTGGCTTCGATTATGACGACTCGTCCTTGCGCCGGTGGAATCTCCATAAGCAGATTCATGAGCTCGATGATTGAGTCGCAGCAGATGCAATTGCCATTGATTGGAGCCACGGTCCGGCCCTCGTCTTGAAGCGACGAAGCATCCACGCGGGCGTTTGCGTAGTCGTTAATGATAACGAAGGGCTCCAGTTCACGAGCTTCGAGTAACGGAAGTAGGTCGCGAATGAGTGTGGTTTTGCCGGAGCCTAGAAAACCCACGACGACGATGAGGGGGGAGGGTTGAGTCATCGGCTTTGACGGTGTGGGAAGGCGCGGTCATTGGTTCTTCCATCGAAAAACCGCGGTTGACAGCAGACAAGCATCATTATTTGGGGGCGCATCGCATGGGATGCTTGGGTTTAGTTTCTCCTAGACTCGATCCGGATCACGTAGCCGCGATATTCCTCAATTGGTTTATCAGGGCATGTTGGCAGCCTTTCAGCTGCTCTCGTTGGCGCGGATCCTCACGGATAGGGGGATGACCGTCAACAGGAGAATGATAATTAGTTCTCATATGGGCTGATGAGAGCCGTCGGCTGTTCAGGGCGGTTTCGGGTATAAGCGCTTTTAGGATTTCTGAGGGCTTTAGCCTGGGCATCGGAATTGGCGCTGGAAATAAATGCAAATAATTTGCAATATTATGGGATCGCGCTACGGTCGGTAAACAAGGTGCGCGTGGGTGCCGATTTGAGAATGGAAACTCATTCTCAGAATTTTATACCGGACGACCGCACCTGTTCTGAGGAAACATTTTTCAGTCTAGGTCATGAAGCGATCAAACGCAGCCAGGGACTCAGTCCGCGGATCAAAGGCCGTGCTCCCGACTGTGGTTGTGCTTGGTTTTGAAAGCGTTGGCAAGAGCAGTCTCTTGTCAGCATTGACCGGATGCCTCGCTGAGTCGTCGGCGCTGGCAGGAACGACCCTTCGATGCGAACGCTACCGTGACACGTCGTGGGACTGGATCGATACGCCTGGGTTGGTCGTGGATTCTGACGCCGCCTCTGTGTGCGAGGCTTTGGATGCCTTGGAAACCTCTGAGTCCGTATTGCTCGTGTTACGGGCTTGCCGTGCAGTTGAGCAACTGCGTGTTCTGCTCCCGATACTCGGAATGCGGAAAGTGGCAGTCGTGCTGACCTTTCAAGACCAGTTGGAGGCGATCGCCGAGGAGTCGCAAAGAAGGCGATTGGCAACCTGGAACCGAAGCCTCGGCACTCCGGTGCTACTGTTGGATGGCCGCTCTCCGGATCCTACCGATCTGGCCAGTGTCCGGACAGCGGTGATGGCTGCAGGTCCTTTGATTCTGGACAGTCCCGATGAGCTGCCGGCGTTTGTCGAGAGGGCTCGGCGTCCATGGGTAGGGAAACTGGAGCGCATGTTGGATTTTGCCCCGGTGAGTTTGTTCCTGTTGTTCGCGCCAGCGGGGCTTGCCGTCAGCCAAGCTAACGCAGTGGCAGACCGCTTCCATGATCCGCTCCAAGCAATGCTGGATCCGGTTCTGAGTCGGCTTCAACCGCTTCCTGCCCCGCTGGCGGCGACGCTAGGAGGCGATTACGGGGTAGCAGCGATGTTCCCCTTTCTGATTCTGTACGCGCTGCCGACGATTCTGATTTTCACCGGCTTGATCGCAGTTTACAAGAACACGGGCCTGATCGACCGCCTCTCTCATGGGTTGCATCCGTGGCTAAAGCCTTTCGGCCTTGGGGGACGGGATCTGGTGCGGGTGGTGATGGGGTTTGGCTGCAATGTGCCGGCGGTTGTTTCCACCCGGGCTTGCTCCTGTTGTTCGAGGGGCACCTGTGTGTCTGCTATTGCATTTGGCTCTGCCTGTTCTTACCAGCTTCCGGCGACCTTGGCAGTCTTTGCGGCGGCAGGAGTGACCTGGTTGGCGGCCAGTTATCTTGCGATTCTGGCCGTTACGACACTGGTCTATTTGCGGGTGACGCTACCTTCCGCGCTTCGGAGTGCACAATACACTTTGTTAGAGCCGCCGCTGGACCACTTGCGTCTGCCCGATTGGCGTGCAGTACTCCGGGAGATCATCCAGACCCTTCGAGATTTTTCCTTTCTGGCGTTTCCTGTCTTCATTGGGATCTGCGTTCTGGCGGGGTTGCTCCAGTGGTCCGGTGTGCTTGGCATGGGGACAAGTCTTTTGGGACCGGTAATGACCGTGTTTAACCTGCCCCCCGAAGCTGCCCTGCCAGTTGTGCTTGGGTGTGTCCGAAAAGATGGTCTGGCGGTCGGACTTCTTGACGGTGGTTGGAACGGACTCAAAGTGCCACTGGAGGCTCCCGGTCAAATCCTGACGGTGGTTTACCTCGCCGGGGTCCTGCTGCCTTGTCTCGTTACGGTTCTGACAATCGCGAAGGAAATGCGACTTCGATTTGCTATCAGAATGCTTGGCCGGCAGGCGCTCTTTGCTGTGCTTTTTTCCCTCTGCATTGCTTGGCTAGGAGCACTTGGTTCGATGATGCGAACTTGATCACTAAACGAATACAATGACGACGAACAACAACACGCCCCGGATCCCCGTGACCGTACTCACTGGTTTTTTGGGTTCGGGAAAGACGACCTTGCTTAATCGCATTCTATCGGAGAATCACGGTAAACGAATCGCCGTGATCGAGAATGAGTTCGGTGAGATAGGTGTTGATAACGATCTGGTGATAGGGGCCGAAGAAGAGATCTTCGAAATGAACAACGGCTGCATCTGTTGTACTGTTCGAGGCGACTTGATCCGGATTCTTGGAAACTTGATGAAACGCCGCGATACCTTCGACCACATCATGATCGAAACCACCGGAATGGCAGATCCCGGTCCGGTCGCGCAAACGTTTTTCATGGATGATGAATTACGCGAAGCGCTCGCCTTGGACGGTGTTGTGACGTTGGTCGACGCGAAGCATGTGCTGCTCCACATCGACAACAGCGATGAGGTGAAGGAACAGATTGCATTCGCCGACGTCATCTTGTTGAACAAGATCGATCTTGTGGCCTCGGTGGAACTTGACCAATTAGAAGCCCGAATCCATTCGATGAATTCAGCCGCAAAGATTTATCGCACGCAGGATGCGGTCGTTGCCATGGATAAGGTGCTTGACCTCGGGGGCTTTGATCTGGAACGCGCTCTCGAAGTGGATCCTAAATTCATGGAGCCGGAGTATCCATTTGAATGGAGTGGCTTGTATGAACTCGATGCCGGCGACTATCACCTGGTGCTTGAACCCGGGCCTGATCCGGCTATGAATCTCAACTTTCGATCCGCTCCTGAAGCCAGTGAATCCGGCATGCGGGATACTGTCGGGAAAGCGGTTCTCGTTTTCTCCGATGATGAGGTGACTCTACAGAGGGGCGCCGCAATCGAGCCTGGGGAACAACTGAGTCATATCAATCTCGAAGGGGAGGACCTTGACTACACACTTCGTGTTCCTGCGGAGGGTTCTTATGTGCTGTTCACGGAGCATCACCCCGATGAGTTCAAAGCGTTTTTGAGGGATGCTGCTGGAAATCGTGTGGACGCTCGGTTCGTCCGTGAATACAAACCGGACCATGAGCATGATGAAGATGTCACGTCGGTGGGGATCAACACGCCGGGCGACTTGGATCTAGAGAGATTCCAGGCTTGGTTGCGGGCTTTGTTGGCGAACCAAGGTCCGGACATTTTCCGCATGAAGGGGGTCTTGTCATTCAGCGGTTCGGACGATCGGTATGTTTTTCAAGGCGTTCATATGCTGTTTGATGGGCGGACGGATCGGCCTTGGCGGGAAGGAGAGCGAAGTAATTCGTTGATATTCATCGGTCGGAATCTTGATCGTGAAGCACTCAACAAAGGGTTTAGTGCATGCCTAGCGTAGATTTTTCTATGTTGGACAAGGGGTCCCTGACGACGTTACGGCAGGTGACTCTGGGCGACTATATTATCGAATTAGCGTGGTCCCCCAATGGCACCAAGATTGCGGTGGTCACTGTGGAGGGAGCTGTATTCTTGCTCGACGCTCATGGAGATTCTGCAGCCGACAAGCAGGTTGGCCAGCATGCCGGTGGAGGCAATTCGGTGTCTTGGCGATCGGATGGAGCCGAGTTTGCAACAGCGGGTCATGATGGTCTGGCTAAGGTCTGGGATGGCGATTCGGGACGGGAACTCGCCGCATTCGAGGCGGGAGATTCATGGGTGACCAAGGTCGTTTACAATCCACGCCGAAAGGTGCTGGCCACGGCCGCAGGCAAGCACCTCAGCTTGTGGGACGAGCAGCGCGAGGCATTCTATGAGTCCTCGGATCATTCGAGCACAATCGCCGATGTTGGGTGGAATCCGGATGGGTCCGGGGTCGCGGTGGCTGCTTACAATGGGGTTACCCTGCACGTTCCGGGAAAGCAGCGCCAGCCGCGGAAGTACACCTGGAAGGGGTCTAGCTTGGTGTTGGCTTGGAGTCCTGATGGGAAGTATGTCGCAACGGGAGAGCAGGATTCAACCGTTCATTTTTGGCATGTGAAGTCAGGGGACGATGCGCAGATGTGGGGCTTTCCCACCAAGGTGCTCGAGCTGAGTTGGGATTTCAGCGGGCGATGGTTGGCAACCGGAGGCGGCGCGTCGGTTTGCCTCTGGGATTGCAGTGGAGAAGGGCCGGCGGGGCGGAAACCTCGGGAATACGAGGCGCATTCCAACAAGCTGACCCAAGTTGCGTTTCAACCCGATGGGAAGCTGCTGGCCTCATCAGACGCCGATGGCGTCCTCGCTTTGTGGGATCCCATGAAGCATAACAAGGTCATCGGAGGGCAGGTGCTATTATCACCCGCAAGTTGTTTGCGATGGAGCAAGGACGGAACCCTCGCCGTTGGGCAGCGGAATGGCATGGTCGCCATCTTCGAGGTTCAGTCGGTGGCCAAAAGCACAGCGGGGACAGTGCTCCCGGAAAGCAACTAAGATTTGATCGATTGGTTTGATATGCAGAATCCAGAACGAGATTTCCCAGTCACCGTCCTTTCCGGTTTTTTGGGCGCAGGGAAGACCACCTTGCTGAATCATATTCTTCACAACCGGGAAGACAGGCGTGTTGCGGTTATCGTCAACGACATGAGCGAGGTGAATATCGACGCCGCTTTAGTCAAGGGAGGTGGAGCGGCGCTCAATCGTTCGGAGGAAAAACTGGTCGAAATGTCCAATGGATGCATCTGCTGCACGTTGCGGGAAGATCTCCTCAAGGAGGTTGCCTCTTTGGCCCACGAAGGGCGTTTTGATCAGCTTGTGATTGAGAGCACCGGGATTTCCGAGCCGTTGCCCGTCGCTGAGACATTTACGTTCGCCGATGAGGACGGACGGAGTCTCAATGATCTCGCCCGACTCGATACAATGGTGACGATGGTGGATGCCTTCAACTTTATCCGTGATTTCGGTTCACATGACTCGTTGGTGGACCGGCGTCAGGCTCGCGACGAGCAAGATGACCGCTGCGTGGTGGACTTACTAGTAGATCAGATTGAGTTTGCCGACGTGATCATTCTCAACAAAACCGACCTGGTGACTCGCGAGGAATTGGGACAGGTCACCGCAATCATCACGGGGCTGAATCCCCAGGCGGCACTTGTCTATGCGAAGTATGGAAAGGTGCCTCTTGCCCAGGTGCTCGACACAGGACGCTTCAGTATGGAGCATGCCCAGGAAGCGCCCGGATGGCTCAAGGAACTGCGTGGTGAACACACCCCTGAGACAGAGGAATATGGGATCAGCAGTTTCGTATACCGGGCGCGACGCCCATTCCATCCCGAGCGGTTCATGAACGCCTTGCGGAAGGACTGGCCGGGAGTGCTCCGCAGCAAGGGATTCTTCTGGTTGGCGACGCGCATGGATTGGGCGGGTAATTTCTCCCAGGCCGGTAAGGCCTGTCGCACCGAGGCTGCAGGGTTTTGGTGGGCTGCCGTGGACAAAGGTGAATGGCCCGATGACCAACAGCAGTGTGAGGAGATCGTTAAACTGTGGAAAAAACCCTGGGGCGATCGTCGTCAGGAACTTGTTGTCATCGGCCAGAACATGGATCACGGCGTGATCACGGCAAAGTTTGATGCCTGCCTGCTGACTGACGAGGAGATGGCCCTTGGTCCAGAGCGTTGGAAAGAGGCGTTCGGCGATCCCTTTTACGAGTGGCGTAGCGTCACCGGGGAGGACCAGCAAGCGGATTCTGATGAAACTCTGATTCGGGAGTAGGAATGTCTCTTGGTGTTCACGAAATGACTCGGACAAACCACTTTGGAGTCGAGTGGGTGTGATGAGGGTTGTTGGGTGATTCACACTTGGATGACCGACAAGGACAAAATGCAGGGAAAAGTGACCTTCACCACCCGCTTCCGTGACTGGCTCAATCCGGCTGGT
>DEAY01000416.1:3593-10221 GCA_002348345.1 Verrucomicrobia bacterium UBA2970 | reverse complement strand
GCTCGATTCCTCCCGACAATCCATTCCTCGATCATCCCAGGGCCATTCCTTCGATTTATACAATTGGAAACCGCAATGCGCAGGGCCTGGCTCAACACCCGATCACCGGAGAGATCTGGGCCACCGAGCATGGGCCGATGGGGGGCGATGAGCTCAACATCATCCGTCGGGGGGCAAATTACGGTTGGCCTCTCGTCACTTACGGCCGGGAATACAACGGCACGACGGTCTCCAAACACACCGAGATGGAAGGGATCCTCGCCCCCATCACCCAATGGACGCCCTCCATCGCCGTCTGCCCCGCCGAGTTTTATACGGGAGATCTCTTTCCCGACTGGAAGAATGACCTCTTTGTCGGCGCCCTGGCCTACGAGGAAATACGCCGACTTGAGATTGAGGACCAACAAGTGGTTTCCCAGGAAATCATTCTCAAGAATTATGGCCGCGTCCGTGATTTGAAGACCGGCCCGGAGGGAGCGCTTTATGTTGTCCTCAACCGACCTGACCTGATTTTCAGACTGCTCCCCACCAACGGTGATGCCGCCATAAAGAATGAGCACGAGGCTCGCCTCTCCCCCAACCGACTCGATCAAGAATCGACGGTGAAGCCCCAACTTTTCATCGTCGAGGGCTTAGACCCCGACGGATCCCTCCGGAAGCACTACCGCCGCGGTCTCGATTACGCGATCGACTATTTCGGGAACTACGGCCCCTACAATATTTACCTCCTCGGTCCGGGGAATGAGGAAAGCGTTCGCGCAATCTATCGGAAGCGCGCGGCAAGCCGAGTGATCCCCGGAAGCTCGAAACCGAAAAGTGATCAAATCCAGGCCTTTCTCAACCAGTCCAATGTTAGGAACGAAATCGAGGACGTTCTGGCGGGGCGGGCCACGGGAGGACTCACCTGGAGCGATCCTGCAAGACGCGTCTATGAAGATGTCACCACCAACGCCACGGAACGCGCGAACGATCCCGTTGAAAACACCTGGGGCGCCCTCCACGAGTACCATCACGTCTTTCAAATTGCGCACACCGATTCCTACCAGGACCGTTCCTCGGAGCGAAATCTGAACTCATGGATGGTCGAGGGAGGAGCCACCTACAGTTCCGCTTGGTTCATGGAAAAAATGGGCTTGGCTGATTTCCAAGAGTACATGCTCGCGTTGAGAAAGTCCGGGGCCAATATCGGACGACCCGGCATCAATGAGTTCCTTGAGAACCACCCCGATTATCGCCTAGATGTTGAAAGTTACTGGGAAACGGGTGAGTTTCCTCAGGTTTATTACATGCTGGGGGCATGGGCCACCGCCTACCTCATCCATGTTCAAGGGATCGATGAGGGCACTGTCCTGAGGGACTGGTATCGGGACGTCCTCGATCTCGGAAAGACTGCGGCCTTCACCCAACATATGCGAATGACCCCCGCCGAATTCTATCAACGATTCGACCGGTTCATCAGACAACCCGACGAACTCGTTATGAAGATCTTTGGTCAGGAAACACGCTAGTGGCCGGCGCCAACACTGAAGGCGAGATCCCAAAGAGCCTTCGCCCCCATCCCGGTCAGGCAGATCCCCGAAATCGTGAGGAGCACAAAAAGGGTCCTTCCCATCTGAAGGGCCTTGGGAAGAAAGTGACGATCCGTCCACATCATCGCAAAGCACCACAAACCACAGGTGAAGACCCCACCGACAATGGCGGCTGGCGTCACAATGGAAACCGGGTCCTTCATGGTCCAAAGCAAGACCAAACCGAGGCCGCCACAATAGACAAGGAGCCAGAGGCGAAACTTCTGGTAGGGGGCCGTCCTTACTTTTTGACTCATCGGCGCCAGACACTCGTAGGCCGTCCGGATGTAGATTTCATAAGCCGCATAAGCCGTCCCCCAAATCGCAAAGAACACCCCAATCTGATAGACGTAGAGCAAACTCGGATGCAGGTTGGTGAGAAACTGCGCCTGGAAAGACAGCAACTCGTTTCCCGAGGGAATCTGCTGCTGGGAACGCAGGATCACCGCCCCCAGGATCACGAAGCAGGCGGTGAATACCAGGACCGATAAAAAACCAATTCCCGTGTCCACTTGAACAGGAATCAACCACCGCTTGGCCCGTTGGAGATTCTCCGGGGAGTCATCCACCTCCAACTGCTTTGCACGACGGACCGGGGTGACCTTGAACCGATCCTTTTTCAAGGCCAGCGCCCCCCAGGCCTTCTCACGGAAGCAACTGAGGTAGCCGATGTAGTCATAGGTGCCGCCTCCAATGGCGCCCAGATAGGTCACGATCTCCACCCAAGGGGGACGAACCACAATCTCGGGATACCGTTCGCGAATCCAGGGCTCATAGTCCCCCGGCATCGTGGGAATGAATGTTCCGGCCAACGCCGCCAACCAATCGGGCTTCGACGCCAAGACCGCCACCACCATGCAGGACAACATGATGCCAATGAAGCAGGTCTGCACCTTTTCGAGAAATCCATAGGAATGCACCAACGTCAACGCCACGATGAGAACGATGTTGGCCGTGCCCCACAGACGGGCATAAAAAAGCAATTCCTCGGGGGACCCTTGGACGCCGAACACCCAGTTCAACAAAGTCCCCAGGGTCATTGGAATCCCCGCCATCCAGAACGGAAAACAGAGCATACTCAAGACACCGATCGTCAACGGCACCCAGTTTTTTGGGCCGGGAATGGCTCCCCAATGCGTGACGGGGTGCTCCCCTGTCAGGGCCATGTGTCGGGCTCCCGAGTAGACCTGAACCCCCTTCATCAGAGCGCCAAAGAAAAAACACCACAGCAAGCTGTAGCCAAAAACGGCTCCCCCTCGGGAAGCAAAGAGCGTTTCGCCGCTGCCAATCGTGACGGAGGCGACAATGGCTCCGGCGCCAAAGTATTTCAGCGTCCGGAACGAAAAACCCTGTTTTAAATCATCGGTCAGCTCGGGATACTTCATGCAAATCGATCCTCAGCTTTTTCCTTGAACCTCACCAAGCTGGCTGACATACCTGCCCTACGTTTCAAGGAATCGATCACAGGAAAACTTATACGCTTCGAACCAGATCGAGAAGCGCCAATTCTCTTGGATCCATCCCTATCCAGCCTAACCATGAGCATTGCGTTCAACAATTCCTATTCCCGACTTCCAACGGCATTCTATGAAACCGTCTCGCCGAAGCCGGTCAGTGAGCCCGAAACCATCGCATGCAACCACGAACTCGCCGAGGAACTCGGAATCGACCCGAAATGGCTCGACTCCAAGGAGGCTCTGCAAATACTGGCTGGAAATCGAGTGCCGGACGGGGCGGCGCCCCTGGCGATGGCGTATTGCGGACACCAGTTTGGAAACCTGGTCCCGCAATTGGGGGACGGGCGCGCCATTCTGCTGGGAGAAGTCATCGATCGCAACGGGGAGCGACGGGATCTTCAGCTCAAGGGATCAGGGCGTACCCCATTCTCGCGTGGAGGGGACGGCCGTTCCGCCCTCGGCCCGGTTTTGAGGGAATACCTTGTCTCGGAAGCCATGGCGGCGTTGGGCGTGCCGACCACCCGCGCCTTGGCCGCGGTCGCAAGCGGCGATCGGGTTCATCGCGAAACCATCGAACCGGGCGGCGTGCTGGCCCGTGTCGCCCGCTCCCACATTCGTGTCGGCACGTTTGAATGGTTTGCTATCCGCAACGACTCCGAAAACCTCCAACGCCTCGCGGACTACGTGATCGACCGGCTCTATCCCGAGAGTCGCGAGACTTCCAATCCATACCTTACCCTCCTCGAGCAAGTCCTCAAGCGCCAGGCCAGACTGATGGCGCAATGGATGTCCTTCGGATTCATCCACGGCGTCATGAATACCGACAACACGAACCTTTCGGGCGAGACCATCGACTATGGGCCCTGCGCCTTCATGGATGCCTACCATCCCGCCAAGAAGTTTAGCTCGATCGACCATGGCGGTCGCTACGCTTATGGCAATCAGGCCACAATCGCCCATTGGAATCTCGCCCGCCTGGCCGAAACGCTCCTGCCCCTGCTGGCCGATGACCGCGATGCAGCCACCGACCTGGCCAATGACGCCTTGACCACATTTCGTCCGATCCACCAAGGCGAACTTCAACAACGATTCACCGCCAAGATTGGCCTCGCCGGCGAGGAGGAAGAATCCTGGGAATTGGCCCAATCCCTCCTCACGACCATGGCCGAAACCGGCGCCGACTTTACGCTCACCTTTCGGCATCTGACCGCCATGATGAGCTCTGGCGACGACGAACCCTTCCGACAATGTTTCAAGGACTCGCCCGCCATTGGGCCCTGGCTCCGTTCCTGGAAACAGCGCATTTCCCGCCAGGATCCGACCGACCCCGCCGCTACCATGCGACAGGCTAACCCGATCTTCATCCCCCGAAATCACCGAATCGAAGCAGTGATCCGGGCAGCCTACGTGGGCGACTATGGTCCCTTCCATCAACTTAACCATCTCCTCAAACATCCCTTTGATGAGCAACCCGCTCTCGAGGAATACGAGGCCGCTCCAAGGCCCAATGAGGTCGTGGCCGCCACCTTCTGCGGCACTTAATCCATCCCAAAGACACAGACGGATCCGGCGTTAGATTGGAAACAGAAGGCTTTCCCCTCCTTCGGGGCGCCCGAGCGGGAACCTCAAGGGAGTTTCCCCGTCTCTTCGACCCCTGTGTTTCTCCTGCCTCAGGTTGATGCCGAGAGCATTCAAGGTTCCCAGTGATCTTCAGCTAGAGGGTCCGAGGGGCTCCTTCCACCAGGAGGAAAGACATGCCGACCTATCTGATTGACCGTGGCCTTTCAAAAGGGGATTCTACTCTTTGAAGTCGCCATCAGGCCCCGCTTTGGGCGGGAACAAAGCCATTGATCAGCGTCCCTATTGGCGACCTGCCCCAATCATCCGTATGAAAGCCAAATCCTGGAATTCAGACGCCAGCCCATGGGTCCGCTGGGATGTCTTTCTCATCGCTGCGAGCTTCGTGGTGAGCGGCAACTCAGCCGCTCCGAGGGCCGAGACGAAGAAGATTTCTCATTCCCCGCTGGCCGCTCTCATCGAGAGCGGCTCCGAGGGACTTGAGGCCGCAAAGGCAATCGGCCGAAAGCAATCGAGCTACCAGTCCCAAAACAAGCAATCGCCCCAAACCGAGGTCCCTCAACCCCAACTGGATCGATTTCGAAGGGAGATTGAGCCCGTGCTGATGGCAACCTGTCTCAAGTGCCACGGACCGGAAAAGCAAAAGGGCTCGTTTCGGGTCGACACCCTGGATCCGGACCTCATCCAAGGCGAGGACGTCAACTGGTGGATCGAAGTCGTCGATGTCATCAGCAACGGCGAGATGCCGCCCGAGGGTGAGGAACGCATGACCGAGACCGATCGGGGCCAGGTGATCGAATGGCTGACTTCAGAGATTCAGATCGCTTCTCAGGTGCGCCGCCGGGAACAGGGTCACTCGTCTTTCCGGCGGATGACGCGTTATGAATACAATTACGCCCTCCAGGATCTGCTGGGACTCCCCTACGAATTTGCAGACGACCTGCCTCCCGAGGCCCCGTCGGAGGACGGATTTCACAACAGCTCGGAAATGCTGCATCTGACGGCCATTCAATTCGCCACCTACCGCGAACTCGGTCGAAAGGCGCTGCTCAAGGCAACCGTGCGGGGCGACTGGCCCGCCGCCCTCTTCTGGGGGATCAGCATGGAGGAGGCGTCGCAACGCGAGTGGGAGAAGCAAGCCCTGCAGCTCGAGAAGATCAGGAAGCGTCATCAGGACGATCCGGAAACCCTTGAACAGCAACTCAACCGTCAGCGGGCCAGACTCCGGGCCCGCCCCAACGGAACCCACTACCAGAATCAAGTCAGCGGCGAACGCGCCCGGGCGTCATGGAGCTATGGCGGCGCGAAATACGCTTGGGCGCCTTCGACGGAGCCACCCGCGGTTCCCCAGTCCTTCGACCACGTCGCCGTGATCCCCCCACGGCAACGGCTCATCGTCGAACTGGGCGACCAGCTCCCGGAAGAGGGCCACCTGCGGGTCCGAGTAAGGGCCTCTCGCACCGCTTCGGGGGACGGCCCCATCCCGAGCCTGCAACTGGAATTCGGCTGGCAGGCGAGCAACAACTCCGAGGGCAGCATCCGAATCAGTCGCGAGGACTACCGGATCACGGCCACGCCCGACCAACCTCAATTCTACCAATGGGACGTCCCGTTGAGTGAGATCTACCCGAGAAACTCGGTTCGAAAGATCAAAAAGATGGGGGATATTCCCAGTCCCTCGGAGTTTATCAAATTGGTGAACAGTTCCGTTTCGGAGGGGGACATTCAACTCGACTATGTGGAGGTGACGGCTCCGGTCTACGATCACTGGCCCCCTCCATCGCACCAGCGACTCTTTCTCGGCCTCTCGACGCCATCCGAGGAGTGGCCACATGCCCGCAAGATCCTTTCTCGATTCATGCCCCGGGCCTGGCGCCGTTTGGTGACCGAAAACGAAATCCAACAAAAACTCAACCTCTTCAAACGACTCCGCCCCGATTGTAAGGACTTTCAGGAAGCGATGACGGAGGTCCTTGCCACCGTCCTTGCCTCACCGAAATTCCTCTACCTGATTCAAACCGACTC
>DEAY01000416.1:0-3263 GCA_002348345.1 Verrucomicrobia bacterium UBA2970 | reverse complement strand
TCAAACCGACTCGGATCCGCCCGGCGGGTCCGAACTGTCCCATGAAGAACTTGCCTCTCGGCTTGCCGCCTTCCTCTGGTCCAGCGGTCCGGATCGGGAACTGATGATTCTCGCCGCCCTCGGCCGCCTCGCGGACACCGAGGTGCTGACCTCCCAAACCCGACGAATGCTGGCAGACCCCCGGAGCCAACGATTCGCCAAACACTTTGTCAGACAATGGCTGGACCTGCGGCTTTTGGACTTCCTGAGGGTCGATCGTGACGTCCACCCTCGATTCGATGGCGCGCTCAAGGAAGCGATGCAGCAGGAACCGATCGTATTCTTCCAGACGGTCCTGAGGGGGAACCGAAGCGTCCTGGACTTTCTCCACGCTGATTATTCGGTGCTCAACGAGCGACTCGCCCGACACTACGGACTCTCCGGCGTCACAGGGAATCAGTTCCGAACCGTCTCACTTCCCTCGGGAACCGGTCGAGGCGGCCTGATGACCCAGGCAGGACTCCTGGCCATGAACTCCGATGGAACGGACTCGCATCCCCTCAAGCGGGGCATCTGGCTGCTCGAGCGCATCCTCAACGATCCTCCCCCACCCCCGCCGCCGGCCGTTCCGGAGATTGATCTCGCCGACCCGGACATCGCCAAATTGAGCCTCAAGGAGCGAATGGAAGACCATCGCAATGACGCCGCCTGCCGTTCGTGCCATTCCAAGATCGATCCTTGGGGAATCGCCTTTGAAAACTTCGATGCCGTGGGTCGGTGGCGGGATCTCATCGACGAGGAGCCAGTCGATGCGTCCAGCGTCCTGTTCAACGGTCAATCCCTCGACGGGATTGATGGGTTGAAACGATATCTCCTCACCCATCGGCAGGATCAATTCTGCCGCTCCCTCGTCTACAAGCTCGCCACCTACGCCCTGGGGCGCCCGCTCTCCTTCGGTGACCGGGCAGCGATCGATCAAATCACTTCCGATCTCCGAAAAAAAGAGGATCGACTCGGCACCCTGATCACGCTTATCGTCACCAGTGAACTATTCCGATCCCAATAACCCCAATAGGCCGAATCGCGATGGGGCATTGAATCTCTCGACCAATTCGAAACCACAAACAGATGAAGACGTCGCTCTCCTCAATCGATCGCCGCAGATTCCTCCGGGGAGCAGGCGTCGCGCTCGCCCTGCCACTCTTCGAAACCTTTTCCAGCAAGGCTTCGTCGGCCTCTTCTCCAGCAAAAAAGCGATTCGCGACCTTCTACCTGCCCGACGGCGTTCCCATGCCTCTCAAGGAGGACCCGGCGTTTCAGGAATGGAGTTGGTTTCCTCATGGCGTGGGCGGCGACTTTCAACTGACCCGGTGCTTGGAACCGCTTGAGCCGTTGCGTCAGGAATTGACCGTCCTCAGCGGCCTCTCGCATCCCGCCGCGAGAAACGTTCACGGACATTCGAACGCCGATCAGTTTCTAACCGGTGCGGCAACCGGAGGTGCCGGGGAGTATCAAAACAGCATCTCGCTCGACCAGCTCTATGCCGAGTCGGTCGGCGAGCAAACCCGCTTCTCATCCCTCGTTCTCTCCACCGATGGCGGCACCGGCACTCCGCGGGGGGCCCACACACTCTCCTTCAACCGAAGCGGCAGGGCGATTCCCGCGGAGCATCGGCCGAAGCGGGTTTTCGATCAGCTCTTTGCCAAGAGCAGCGATGATGCCGCCCGCAAGCTTGCCCTCAGCAAAAGCGCCCTGGACGACCTCCTGGAAGATGCCCGGTCCCTGCAACGGCAACTCTCCGGGAACGATCAGGAGGCCCTGGAGGAATACCTTCAATCGGTTCGGGAAACCGAAGTCAAAGTCGAAAAGGCCAAACGGTGGCTGGACATTCCTTTTGCCCGGCCCAACGTGGACCACCTCGAACTCGACGTCACGCCGGAGGATCCCCGGAATTACCTGCAAACGATGTATGACTTGATTTATCTCGCCTTCAAGACCGATTCCACTCGGGTCGCCACCTATCAAATCGGTCGTGAGAATGGAGTCGGCATTAGCGATTACCTGGGGCGAGCGGTGGGCTTTAAGCTCACTCACCAACTCTCCCATCAAACCAAGGAGCCGGACGGCTTCAAGAACTTCGGCACCTACTGCCGGTTCATCACCGAGGAATTGGCGCGATTCGCCTCCCGACTCAAGTCGACGCCGGAGCCTGGAGGGGAGGGCAACATGCTCGACCATTCGCTCCTGCTCTGGGGTTCTGCCTCGAGCGCGTTCCACTTGTCCCGCAACTATCCGCTCCTGCTGCTCGGGGGCGGGAGCATGGGTTACCGACACGGCCAGTTTCTCAAATACGGTCGGGGGAACGAAGAAAACCAAGCCACATCAGGCATCAGCACCGACGCGGGTTGGCGGGGGAAGATGAATTACGAGGAGCTCCCGCTTGGGAATCTCTATCTCACGATGCTCCAAAAGTTTGGTGTCGAGGCAACCTCGTTCGCGGGGAGCGCCGAAACGTTATCCGAGGTTTGATCGAACCGTCCCACCGGGCAAGGCTCCGGGATCACCGGCGAACAGAATCGCACACCGAGAAGCGCGACGCATCATGAGTGGGGTCATTGGTCATCTTACCTATGCCATCCTGGGTGCCAAGGCCGCCACCCAGCGGGCTCTGCCCCTCGCCCCTCTCCTCTCCCGACACCAGGCCTCCTACCTCTGTGGCGCCTATCTGGGAGCCGATATTCAAACGCTGCCCAATGGCACCGACGTGGAGACGGGGCTCCCGGTTGGCTATGGAACGCTGCCCTCCCACGTCACGGAAAAGAACGGACGGGCGATTCGTCCCTTCCAATTGATCCACCAAGGAAACCCCTACCATTCCCAGCAACTCGTCGACTTGTTTTACGGACGCAGCCACCTCACCCTCGGTTGGGCATCGAAGGACCTCTCCCTCACGGTTCCCTGGGATCACCTCCCCGACTACGCAGCGGCGGTGATCGCCGATGCGCCCCTCGTTCATGGCCCGGGTGAAAGACCCATCGCCTATCTCTTCGGTTGGATCGCTCACATCGTGGGGGATGCCCTGATCAAGGGGGTCCGCCCCGGTCTCGGGATGACCTTGTTGAATGGGCTCTACACTCCGGAAAACCGTCCCATCCAGGACTTGGTGACGTTTCATGAGATTGGCATCAGGGAACTCAATTTGAATTGGGCGAACCTCCTCCATGATGTGGCCACGGTCCCCGGAGAGGCCATCCAACGACACTACATGCGGAGTGGAACAAGAC
>DEAY01000117.1 GCA_002348345.1 Verrucomicrobia bacterium UBA2970 | reverse complement strand
TCATTCGCACGAGCACGGTCATTCACACGAGCACGGTCATTCACACGAGCACGGTCGAAATTTTTCGGCGATCCGAGACCTCATCCAATCCAGCACTCTGTCGGATTGGGTCCAACAAAACGCCATCGAAACCTTTGCTCGGGTCGCCCGGGCTGAAGGCAAGGTGCATGGCATGCCCCCGGAGGACGTTCACTTTCACGAAGTCGGGGCGGTCGACTCCATTGTCGACATTGTCGGGGCCTGCATTGCCCTCGAATTGCTCGGCAAACCTCAAGTGCGAGCTGCTTCCGTCGTGGAAGGCCGGGGATGGGTCAACTGCGCACATGGCCGGTTTCCGGTTCCGACAATGGCAACGCTTTCCATCCTCGGGGAACGCGGCATCGCGATCACCCAATGCGACGAGCCTCACGAGCTGGTGACCCCGACCGGAGCGGCCCTGCTTGCTCAATTCGCCGAAAGCTTTGGCCCCATGCAACAACTGGTGGCGCGCCGGATTGGATACGGTCTGGGAACCCGGGACCATCAAACTCGACCCAACGTCCTCCGCGCCGTACTGGGTGAGACGTCCACCGAAAGCCTCCCCTGGCAATCAGATCAAGTGGTGGTGATTGAAACCAATCTCGACGACACCTCGCCGGAAATCCTGGGGCACACCCTCCAGCAAGTGATGGAGGCAGGTGCCCTCGACGCCTTTCATACCGCCATCCAAATGAAGAAAGACCGCCCGGGGATTCTATTCACGGTGCTCTGCTCGCCAAACGACCTCAACCGCTTCACCGAGATGATTCTGAGGGAGACGAGTGCCTTTGGAGTCCGTGCCTATCCCGTGAACCGCTCCAAACTGAGACGGGAATCCGATCAATACCAAACCCCTCATGGCATCATTCAGATCAAGAAGGGCTATCTGGGGAATGACCTGATCAAATCCACTCCCGAGTTCGAGTCATGCCGGTCAATGGCCAAAAAAACGGGGATTCCGCTTCAAGACATCATGAAGTCGATTCAATGTGACTCCAGCGACTCCGGACGGCCCTCCGACTCAACATAAACCGAGCCATCGCGACACTCCAACGCGATTGGGAACAAGGAGGCACCCTGACAGGGTCCCTCGACGCAAGCCCCGGTCTCCGGCTCATAGAGCGCCCCATGAGTCTGGCAAATGAGATGGGATCCTGTCTTGTCGAAGAAACGGGCATCGTCGTAGTCGAGTGAGATCGGCAGATGGCGGCATCGATTCTCATAGGCCCGCAAAACCCCCTGAAAGCGGATCAAGAAGCACCCAACGTAGCCGCCCTCACGAACAATCCGAAAACTTCGTGCGTCCCCCTCATTGAGCTCCGATTCCACAGCGATCTTGATTTTCATGGCAACGGGAAGGGGTGGCCCTCAACCAACCCACTCGCACAGAGACCGATTCAACGCCGCCCCCCATTGACCCCTCTCCTGAACCGTTCGCCGGCACCGGCCTCATCATGTCCATGTTTCAGGCCCAAGGCGAAGCAAATCGTTTCCGACTCCGGGCTTGCAATCGCTTTAGTCAACGGTATTTTTCGCCCCAGTCACCCATTGATCGTTGGGTCGACTCACATCGAACTCCCTAACTCTATGTCTACCGCAAACGATATTCGTAAGGGCATGGCCATTAATCACAATGGCGATGTCTGCGTCGTCCTGGATACCCAACACCGAACGCCTGGCAACAAGCGAGCCTTCTGCCAGATGATCCTGCGCAGCATCCGAACCGGCAATTCCTCCGACGTCCGCTTTAGTTCGACCGAACGGGTGGACATCATTCCCCTGATCACCCGCAAGATGGAATACAGTTACCAGGATGGTTCGGACTACGTGTTCTCCGATCCCGAGACCTATGAGACCGTGAACCTCAATGCGGACCTCGTCGGGGATGCCAAAGATTTTCTCGTCGAGAACGAGGCGTGCACGGTGACGTTTGTCGAGGAACGCGCCGTCTCGATTGAGTTACCGGCCAGCGTCACCCTGACCGTCAGTGAAGCCCCCGAAGGCATCAAAGGGGACTCCACGAGCAATGTTCAAAAGACCATTACCTTGGAGACCGGAATCAACATCCAGGCCCCCCTCTTCATCAAGACCGGTGAACGCATCCGAGTGGATACCCGTACCCGGAAATACATGGAGCGTGCTTGAAGGACCGGCGACGGGCCCGCTCTTCGAGTCTCAACCGTGTCTAAAAATCAAGCTCGTCCAATTTGGGTCGAGGCGGGTGTTTCTTGGCGAGTGCCAGACAGTCTTCCAACGGCGCCACCCCTCCCGTGCACGTCGGGTCAGACAACGAGGCCGCCGCCGCGCACACCCCGGTAAAAAGGGCCCGTTGAAGTTCCCAACCCTCATGGAGTCCCAACAACACACCGGAGCAAAACGCATCCCCGGCTCCCGCCGCCCCCTTGATGTGTTTCTTGGGTAACTTCAGCGACGACTGCCACACATCGATCCCGTCCTTTGTCCGGGCAAAAGCCCCCTCGGGAAAATGAATCACGACGACCTCGCGAATGCCCGCCTGTAACAGTTCCCCTGCCGCATGTTTGACGGCCACCGTGTCCAGCACACCATCCGCTCCCCGAAGCTCAAAGCCTGTCGTCTGCCCCGCTTCGACCTCGTTCAAGATGCAATAATCGGTGTATTTGAGTGCCGGCAGCACAATTCGAGGGAACCGGTCGCTCGCTTCACTCACCACATCGATCGAAGTCTTCAGACCCGCCTTCTGCGCTCGGGACAGCAGGCTCGCCGCGACCGTTCCAAACTTCTTGTTGGGTTTGTCCAGGGCATCCAGGAGCAACAAATACCCCAAGTGGAAGATCCGCGCTCTGGTTTCCTCAAATCTCAGTTCCTTTCCCGTCCATGCCGCATTCGCCCCCCGGAAATGAAAGAACGTTCGCCGCCCTGAATCAATCTCCGTCATGACATCGGTGTAGGACGTCTCTGCATCGCGGCTCACGGTAATCTGTTTGGTGTCGATCTTGTGCCGTTTGCAGTGTTTGACGATCTCCTTGCCCAACTCATCGGCTCCCACCAGCCCCGCCCCACTGAGAGGAAACGGAGCCCCCAGCTTGGCAAGATCAATGAGGACGTTGTAAGCGGATCCTCCTGTGCCAAGGGATTCCTCGCTAATATTCGAGAGCGTCTCCGGTTTCGGAAAGACATCGATCATCTTCACTCGATCGATAATCCAGTTTCCACCCCCAAGGATCCCCCGGCGTGAAATAGTCTTCGATTTCATCATCAAATCAGAGCCCCTTGAGGGACTCCCCAGGGATCTTGAGCCGTTCCTTCTCCACTTGCAACCAACAAGGTCATTGAGGAGCGAAAGCGGATCGAACGGGGCTCCTGCCGAGGGGAGTTTCCACGAACTCCGATTCCAGCCGCGGGAAAGAGCCGGTCGGAAGGCCGTCGTCAGTCCGACGATCCCATGGTGGCCATTCGAAGGAGCTCCGCCTGAACGTCGGTCGAATCGAGATGTCCCCTCAGCTCGGACAACCCCGCCCCGATCAAGACCGGATACTCATCCTCATTGGTGGGACAGTTTCCATGGGACCCCTTGACCAAACGGGCATCCAGGGGAATCAGGTCCATCAACATTCGGAACCCGAGCTTCTTTTTAAGCAAGCGCCAGCCAATCTGCATCTTGGGAAAGGAACAGGCAGGATCAAGGAACAGTTCGACCGGATCGTAGCCCGGTTTCCGGTGAATATCCACGCACCGAGCAAAATCCGGAGCTCGATCATCATCCAGCCAGTAGTAGTAGGTGAACCAGGCATGATCCTGGGCAACCGCCACCAGGTCGCCGGCCCGGCAATGATCGATTCTGAACTCGCGCTTCCCCGCATCGTCCAAAACCCGAGCCACCCCTGCCTGCGACTCGATCAATTCTCGAACCGCGCCCCGGATGGAAGGATCGTTCACATAGACATGACACACCTGATGATCGGCAACGGCAAAGGCCCGGCTCTGACCGCAATCCAACATTTCCAGTCCCATTTCCTCTTTCACGGTCAGCCACCCCTTCTTCCTCAACGCTCGATTCAGATGGATCGGATGGTCGACCGCGCTGATCCCGTATTCCGAGAGCAAGGCGACCCGAACACCCGCCTTCTCTAGGGAGTCGACCAAATCCCCCACGATGGCGTCAATTCGACGGTAGTCCTCCTCAATGCCGGGCTGATTCGGGCCAAACCGTTGCAGATTGTAATCCAAGTGGGGTAGGTAAATCAGATGAAGATCGGGGTGATGCCGATCCTCGACCCACTTTGCCGCCTCGGCAATCCAACGGGATACCGCATCCGGTGCCCCCTGCGGCGTGGACACGCCCGCCGCGGGTCCCCAGAAGGCCGGGAAAGGAAATTCGCCCAGATCTTTCTTGATCTCCGATCGGATCGAAAACGGAAAGGTGTAGATGTCAAAGACCTTCCGTCCGTCCGCCGGGTACATGGGGCGCGGCGTGATTGACACATCAGCGGAAGAGTACATGTTATACCACCAGAACAGTTTCGCGCAGGTAAAATCCTGGTGCTGGCGCTTCAGGACGTCCCAGATCTTTTCTCCCTGGACGAGGTGATTGGACTGTTTCCAGAACTGAACCTCAGCCAGTTCCCGATGATACCAACCATTCGCGACGATCCCGTGGGCCGACGGGGCCTTTCCCGTCAGGTAATTGCTCTGGGCGGTGCAAGTGACGGCGGGAAAAGCAGGCCGGATCCTGCACCACGAATGGCGATCTCGAAAGCGACGAATGTTCGGGGTGGCGGCCCCGATGTTGGCAGCGCACAATCCCACGACATTGATGATGGCGAGGCGATTCATGATCTCGGGTTCCTCCTCATGTCGAGACGGTCACGTCACGCATCAATTCCCCGATGCGAGCCACGTTGCCCTCCCATTTTCCCGAATCTCCCTTCCCATCATGGCCGTGTCAACGCGCCAGGAGAATCCGTTGTTCGCCTCGTTGTTCGCCGTCCCGGAGGAGATCGATGGCATCGACCACTTTCGGAAGATTCATCGAGTGCACCTCGACCCCCCGCCCGATCCCCTCGAGCAGGGTGACCGTCAATTCCCCCCCCAAATGCTCCCGGAATTCTTCCAGCCCCCGCAACACCATTTGATCCCCCTCCGAGTCTCGGTAGTGAAGTTCGCCGGCGTAGGTCTCCAACCCGAGTTTCTGAAGCAAATCAAGGACACGGGCCACCGATTTCGAGTCGAGCAGCCCCACCAGACCGGAGTAGACCGTATCCAAGGCCACCCCGATCGCAACCGCCTCCCCGTGTCGAATCCGGTAGTCGGAAATCTGCTCAAGCTTGTGTGCTGCCCAGTGCCCGAAATCTAAGGGACGGGCCGAGCCGAACTCGAAGGGATCCCCGGAGGTTGCGATGTGTTCAACGTGCAGGGCCGCCGACCGCCTTACCAAGCGCTCCATGGCCGTCGGATCAAATGCACGCAACGAATCCGCGTCCGCCTCGAGGCGCTCGAAAAATGCGGCATCCCGAACCAGCGCCACCTTCACCGCCTCGGAATATCCCGCCCGCTTGTCTCGTTCCGGCAAGGAATCCAAAAACTCAAAGTCGTTGATGACCGCGTGCGGCGGAGCGAAGGTACCGATGAAATTCTTCTTTCCAAAAGCATTGATCCCATTCTTGACTCCCACCCCGGAGTCATCCTGGCTCAACGTGGTGGTGGGAATCCGGATGTGGCGCACGCCACGATGGGCAGTGGCAGCCGCCAGTCCCACCATGTCCAGCAGGGCGCCTCCGCCGATCGCAATGACGTAGGCATGCCGATCGATATGGAACCGGTCGAGCCGGGAATGCACCTCCGACACATGAAAATATGAGTTCTTCACTCGCTCCCCCCCCTCGATCAATACCGGCGCACAAACCAGATCAATTCGGGGTCGGTGGCTTTCAAAAAAACCTTTGATTTGATCCACTAAACCGGGAATCGCGTCGGCCACCGATTCATCGACAATCACGAACACCTTGGATGATCGCTTGTCCTGCCCTTCCCGACACAGGTTCGAGAGGATCACGTTCGACCGAGCAAAAACGCCCCGGGTGAAATACACTCGATGGGCGTACTCCACCCGGATCGTTTTCTCAAGGGCTTCCATCGCCACAATCCTGCTCTCTGGGAATCCCGTTTCCTAGTTTTATTTGTTCCAGATTCGGCCTCCCCTCGATCCCAACTTCAACCGCAGTCCGTCCCCCTCCCGAAACCAGAACTTGGAAGAGGCTTTTGTCTTTCCAGCGTGACAACCCGATACAGAATCCCCAGATTGAGCCCCAGTCACATCATGAAAAAGAGATCACCCGTCTCGCGTAGTGGACGATTCAACCAGAGCGCTGCCGAAGCACTGATCCAATTCACCGAATCCGTCTCCTTTGACTGGCGCCTCTGGAGGCAGGATATTGTGGGATCAATGGCTCATGCGCGGATGCTGAAAAAAGTCGGCATTCTCAACAAGAAGGAACTGGACGAGATTCTCCGCGGCCTCGAACAGATTGGCGACGAAATCGACGCCGGAAGTTTTGAGTGGGACCCAGCCCTCGAGGATGTTCACATGAACATCGAAGCCGCCTTGACCCAACGCGCGCCGGCGGGCGCGAAGCTCCATACCTCCCGATCCCGCAATGATCAAGTCGCGCTGGATATGAGAATGTGGGTCCGGGATGACCTCATCGCACTTGTCGAGGATCTCCGGTCACTTCAGCACGAACTCGTCCAGTTGGGTCGAAAAACCTTTCCCACCGCGATTCCCGGCTATACCCACCTCCAACGAGCGCAACCCGTGCCCTTCGCCCACCACCTGCTGGCCTACGTGGAAATGTTTCAACGGGATTTGGAGCGGTTCAGCGACGCGTTCGACCGGGTCAACGTCTGTCCCCTTGGAAGCGGTGCCCTGGCTGGATCCACCGTCAAACTCGACCGGGCGATGGTCGCCAGGGAACTCGGCTTCGTCGATCATGAGGACCAACCCCGACTGAGCCAAAACTCCATGGACGCCGTTTCCGACCGCGATTTCGTCGTCGAATTCATGTCCAACGCGGCCCTCACCGCCGTTCATCTCTCTCGTCTTTCCGAGGACTTGATTCTTTGGTCCAGCGCTGAATTCAACTTCATTCGAATCGCCGACGCCTACACGACGGGTTCATCGCTCATGCCCCAGAAGAAGAATCCCGACTTGGCAGAATTGACGCGGGGCAAATCCGGAAGGGTCATCGGGAATCTCATGTCCCTCCTCACGCTGCTCAAGGGGCTG
This sequence comes from Verrucomicrobia bacterium UBA2970, assembly GCA_002348345.1. Classification (GTDB taxonomy): domain Bacteria; phylum Verrucomicrobiota; class Verrucomicrobiia; order Limisphaerales; family AAA164-E04; genus UBA2970. The sequence goes on along the minus strand of DEAY01000117.1, from coordinate 1,268 downwards.
CCGATGACCTACAACCGGGATCTCCAGGAAGACAAGGAACGACTTTTCGATGGAAGTGACACCCTCCACGGCTGCCTGCGCATCATGGCTGCCATGACGGCCCACATCACCATCAACGAAGAATCATGCCATCAAGCCGCTCACGATCCCGATTTGCTGGCAACCGACCTCGCCGACTACCTCGTCCAAAAGAAAGTGCCCTTTCGCGACGCCCATCATCTGGTGGGTGCCGTGGTGGGGCTTGCTCAAAAAAAGGGGGTGGCCTTGAACCAGCTCACCTTGCGTGATCTCAAGTCCGTTGATTCCCGTTTCCAGCGAGACGCGCTCTCGGTCTTCTCGCTCGAACGTGCCCTGAAGGCACGATCCACGGTCGGCTCCCCCGGGCTTCGATCCGTCAAGCAGCAACTGACCGCTTGGCAACGGCGTCTGTCCGATGAGCGATCCTAGCAAGGCAACCCCGTCATCGGCTCGGCTGAATGATCTGCTCAAGGCGGTCTCGCGATCGTTTTATCTCACCTTGAGCGTGCTGCCGGCGGGCCTGCGCCACCCGATCAGTCTTGCCTACCTCCTCGCCAGAACCTCGGATACCATCGCCGACACCGAAGTTCTCGCCCCCAAATCCCGTATCTCGGCCTTGAACGAATTCGAAGCCGCCGTCACGGGAAACTCTGAAAAGGAGTGCCGGTTTGAAACATTCCTCACCGCTCAATCCCATCCCAAAGAAAGAGAGCTCATCCACCGGGTTGGCGAGAGCCTTGCCCTACTCCACTCGATGAATGAGACCGATCGCGAGCTGATCCGGTCCGTATTGAAAACCATCATCAGCGGCCAACGACTTGATCTCGAACGATTCAAGACGGCGTCCCCAAAGCGCATCATTTGCCTGGAGGACGCCGGCGACACCGACGACTACACCTATCGAGTCGCGGGCTGTGTGGGGGAGTTCTGGACCAAGCTTTGTTTTCGCCACCTGGCAACCCAACCCGACACCCCGCCTCCCGAGGTGATGAAAAACGCTGTCCGGTTTGGTAAGGGGCTTCAACTGGTGAACATCCTCCGTGACTTTCGGGAAGATTTGGCCCAAGGCCGTTGCTACCTGCCTCGCAAGCGATTGGCCCGAGCAGGGTTATCCCCCGAGGACCTGCTCACCTCTGGGAATGACCCCGCCTTCCTTACCGTCTACCGGGAATATATCAATCAGGCTCGCGACCATTTATTGGCGGGCTGGACCTACACGACCCACCTGCCCCGGCGTTGGATCCGCCTCC
>DEAY01000253.1 GCA_002348345.1 Verrucomicrobia bacterium UBA2970 | reverse complement strand
GGTTCTTTCATGAACTGGAGGGTTGCTATTGGGGACCCGCGCGGAATAAACCGTGACCATGACATTTCCACTCTTGTCCCGCCCCCGGATGGATCGGGCCTCTCAATGCCGGCCCGCGCTCGCGCTCCTCCTCTGCCTCGCCACCCTCCCCCTGACCGCAGAGCCGCGTCACTCCGCTGATCTCGTTTTTCCTCTGGAGCGTTGGCACAATCACGGCTCTTGCATTGTCGAAGCCCCGAACGGGGCTTTGATCGTCTGCTGGTTTCATGGTTCCGGGGAACGAAAAGCGGACGACGTGGTGATCCTGGGGTCAAGATTGGATCCCAACAACGAACGCTGGACCCCGCCATTCTTGCTCGCCGACACCCCCGGGTTTCCCGACACCAACTGCTGTATGATTGTCGACCCAAAAGAGCGCCTCTGGCTCTTCTGGCCGACGATTCAAGCGAACCTTTGGGAAAGCGCATTGATGAATTACAAGATTTCATCTAACTACCTGGTCCCGAAGAAAGCACCGGTCTGGGAGACGGAAAAAGTGCTCCACATGAAACCAGGCGCGGCGTTTCCCGACACGGTTCGACGGAAGACGGCAGAGTATCTGAGTCACACCACGCTCTCGCCCCGAGCCATTGAGTGGGCGTCCCATAATTTTCAGCAGGCAGATGACAAACTGACCCGTCGAATCGGTTGGTTCACCCGGGCCCACCCCTATATTACCGAGAACGGCCGGATGCTGGTCGGCCTCTATTCCGATGGATTCTCATTCTCGATGGTCGCCTACACCGACGACTGGGGCAATCAATGGCGGTTCAGCGAGCCGATCGTCGGTGGCGGCAATATTCAGCCCAGTTTCGCAAGAACCCAGGAGGGTCTGCTCGTGGCCTACATGCGCGACAATGGCCCCCCTCCCAAGCGCGTCCACGTCTCGGAATCAAACGACGAGGGGGAAACGTGGTCAAAAGTCTACGACCATCCCCAACTGTTCAATCCCGGTGCCGGACTGGAACTGATGAATCTCCAGGACGGACGCATGTTGGCCATTTACAACGACACGGAACGCGGCCGGCATCGATTGGCGGTTTCGATTTCAGACAACGACGGCAAAAGCTACCCCATCACCCGGCACTTGGAAGCGGTGAATCCCGGCGAAGGCTCGTTTCACTATCCATCGATTATTCAAACAAAAGACGGCATGCTCCACGCCACCTACAGCTACTTCGTGAACGATCCCGTATCGGGCGAATCCGTCAAATCGATCAAACACGCGACCTTCACGGTGGACTGGGTCGAAGCCGGCAACGACTCGCCCCAGGAATAAAGTTCTTACGGAAACCCGAGACCCGCCAAGCCCCCCTCTCGGAGGATGGACTTCTAGGGGAGGCCATTAGCGAAACAGCTTCCCATCCTCTCCGACTTCGAAGGGACTAATCTCCGAGCGCCCGTCCCCAAAGGCATGGGCCCACTGGGCTCGCCCCTCTTCATCCAGTCCGATGCGGTCGCTCGAGGCAAAAACCACCGAGTCGGAGGAATCCTTGATGGTCATCAAATGACCCTGGTCGATCATGATCACTTCGTCGATCGCAAGTGAATCCGTCACCGCGATGGCGGCGAGGGCACTCATCAGGACCCACCCCTTCAGTCTCATGCAAGTCATGATGACAAGGGGTGGTTCAACGATTCCACCGGGGGTCAATATCACTTCGTCCTTGAGCAGGCCGGTATCATCCATCATTGACATGCGTCTGACGCCCCCAGTATGCGTCCCGGTGACTGACCTCAAATTCTCGCTTCGGCCTTTCAGATTCTCACTCGTTGGTTTAAGATCAACCCATATCAACTTCGGCAGATCCTTAGATCCTTATTTCGCAGAGCAAAGGAAGGCCAGAGTGACATCATGATTCGATCGTTCAGACACCCGTACCCGGTGGACCAAGCCAAGCCCCTGGTCCGTTGGCTCACCTACCTCACATGGCTCTTCCCGATCCTCATATCGGGCCAAGAATACCAGAGTGACATCAAACCACTCTTCAAATCCCACTGCTACCGATGCCACGCCGGAGATCAAGCGAAATCGGGCTACCGTCTCGACACAGCAATCAAAGCCATTGCGGGCGGAGACCGTGGACCAGCCATCATTCCGGGCAACGCAGCGGCCAGCCTCATCAGTCAAGCACTCCGCGGCACCCATCCCCAACTTTCCCCGATGCCTTACCGGGACAAGGCTCTGTCGCCTCCCGCCATTGAAAGCATCGAGGCGTGGATCAATGCCGGCGCGCCTCACCCCGACAACGAGATCCCCGACCCTCACATCCATTGGGCCTTTCGACCGTTGACCCGACCCATCCTGCCCGAAATCGATCCGAGAACGGTCATCGAAAACCCGATCGACTTGTTGGTGCGTTCCCGTATCGAAACCTCAGAGCTCATCCCCTCGCCTCCCGCAAAACCAGAGATCCTGATCCGTCGACTTTACCTCGATCTTCTCGGCTTGCTTCCCAGCCCGCAAGAAATCGATGACTACCTTGGGGACTACTCCTCAAACGCAACCGAGCGTCTCATCGACCGACTCTTGAGCTCGCCGCACTTCGGTGAACGTTGGGGGCGTCATTGGCTGGACCTGGCCCGCTATGCCGACTCAAATGGCTACAGCATTGACGCCCCGCGCTCGATCTGGCGGTATCGTGATTACGTGATCAATGCGATCAACCTCAACCTTCCCTTCAACCAATTCGTCACTGAGCAACTTGCCGGGGATCTCCTGGCCGAACCCACCACGGACCAGTTGATTGCCACCGGTTTTCATCGTAACACTCAGATCAATCAAGAGGGTGGTATTGACAAGGAGCAGTTTCGAATCGAATCCGTTGTCGATCGCGTGGCAACCACGGGCACCGCATTCCTCGGCCTCACGATCGCCTGCGCCCAATGTCATGACCACAAATTCGATCCGATCACGCAGCGGGAATACTATCAGTTCTTCGCCTTCTTCAACAACCAGGAAGAACCCACTCTCAACACACCGATGCCAGGTGAAAGGGCCGCCCAACAACGCCATCAAGATGCCATCATCCGATTGGAACGGGCCATCAAGGAAAGCGAATCCAAGATTCAAGAGAGGATCTTTGACTGGGAAAAATTTCTATCCGAAAGAGATCTCCAAGACCTTCCGAGAACCTACCGACTGATCCTCACCAAACCCCGCGAACTGCGTTCGACGGAGGAATCGCAGCAACTCTTCGAACATTTTCGTGAGGAAAACCAATCCTATCAGGCGCTCAAGAAAGAACGGGCTGAGCTGGGTCGTAAACGCCCCCGTCTGACCCACACGATGATTCTTCGTGAACGGAAATCGAAACGAACCACTCACATCCATATTAAGGGGGACTTCACTCGACAGGGAGAGCCGGTTTTTCCCGGAACACCTCGCGCGCTCAATCCGTTCCCTGGCCACGAAGACGCCACCCGCCTCGACCTGGCTCACTGGTTGACATCAAACCAGAACCCCCTCCTGGCTCGAGTCACCGTGAATCGAATCTGGCAACAGTACTTCGGCCGAGGAATTGTTGAAACGGAAAACGATTTTGGAACCCAGGGATCGCCCCCTTCGCATCCACACCTCCTCGACTGGTTGGCCGTTGAATTGATCGAGAACGGATGGAACCTGAAGGCCCTTCACAAAAAGATCCTCATGTCCCAAACCTATCAACAATCCTCCAGGCTCACCCCGAAGCTGGCGGCAAAAGACCCCGACAATCGTCTCTTTGCCAGGCAGTCCCGCATGAGACTCGAGTCAGAAATCATTCGAGATGTCGCCCTCTCCGCAGCGGGACTGTTGTCTCACCAGATGGGAGGTCCCGGCGTGCACCCCCCTCAACCAGAAGGCGTGATGGGCCTTGGTCAGGTCCAACGAAGATGGCAGGCCGATTCCGGGGAAAATCGATTTCGCCGAGGCCTTTACACCTTTTTCTTTCGGGCGACCCCCCATCCGGCCCTGACCGTTTTCGATAGCCCTGACGCATTCAGTGCCTGCAGTCGACGCATTCGCTCGAACACGCCGCTCCAAGCCCTGACGCTCCTCAACGACCCTGCGTTTTTCGAAATTGCCCAACGGCTCGCTCTCCGCATCATTGAGCTTGATTGCACCAACGATGCAGACCGGATTCGCGAGGCCTTTCGGTTGTGCCTCAGCCGCTATCCCACCCGTGCCGAAACTCGTGATTTGTTGAATGCACTGCAACCCGACCATGCCGGCTCACCCCTACCCCCTGAGGCCAAAGGGTTGCTCCTGGCCCGGATCCTCCTTAACCTCGATGAAACGATTGCACGTGAATAGCATGGAACCTCCCTCCAACCGTTTCCTCCGGGACCAGACTCGTCGGCACTTCTTTGGCCAATGCAGTCTGGGCCTGGGTTCCGTCGCACTGGGACAACTCCTCCAACCAACCCACGCCGCCGCCTCGTCCCATCAAGGGCCTCATTTCAAGCCTCGTGCGAAGAACGTCATTTACCTCTTCATGGCCGGAGGCCCGTCACAACTCGAACTTCTCGACTATAAACCCAAGCTTGAGGAGTGGAACGGCCAGAGGATACCCGATTCCTATTTGGACGGCCGACGATTCGCCTTCATGAACAGTTCGTTCAAGGAGCGTTCGACGCTGCTGGGAACCCGCCGCCGCTTTCAACAACACGGTCAATCAGGAATCTGGTTTTCTGAGCTTCTCCCCCACACCGCCAGGCTTGCTGATGAGATGACAGTCGTCAAATCCTGTGCCACCAATCTCTTCAACCACGCGCCCGCCAAACTTTTCATGAATACCGGATCAGGGCAATTTGGTCGGCCCAGTATCGGCTCCTGGGTGACATATGGGATCGGCAGCGAATGCGACAATCTTCCCGGTTTTGTCGTTCTTCAAAGCGGCCCTCGCGGCCCCCGAGGAGGCGCCGTCAACTGGGGAAGCGGTTTCCTGCCGACCACTTACCAGGGGGTTCCACTTCGAGGACAGGGGGATCCGATCCTGAATCTTTCAACGCCCCAGAGGGTTTCGAATCGCTCGCAGCAACATGTGATCAACACGGTGAATCAACTCAATCGACGCCATTTGGGCATCACGCGAGATCCCGAGATCGCGACTCGAATCGCCGCCTATGAAATGGCCTTCCGAATGCAGACCAGCGCCCCCGACTTGATCGACCTCTCCAACGAATCTCCCGAAACCATGAAACTTTACGGGGTCCAACGCGACCAGCCCTCCTACGCTCGAAATTGCCTACTCGCACGCCGTCTGGTAGAGCGTGGCGTTCGCTTTGTTCAACTGTATCACACCAATTGGGACAGCCATGGCGGCCCAGGAGAGACCCTGGAAGGAGATTTCGAAAACGTCTGCCATCAAATCGACCGAGCCTCGGCAGCCCTGGTGATCGATCTCAAGAAGCGGGGCCTATTGGACGACACTCTCGTGATTTGGGGCGGCGAATTTGGCCGAACCCCCATGGGCGAAAATCGGAAAACCACCGGACGCAACCACCATATCGACGCCTTTAGTATGTGGTTCGCCGGTGGCGGCGTCAAAAAAGGCTATGTCCTGGGCGAGACCGACGAACTGGGATTCGAGCCCGTCCATCAACGGGCCCACGTTCACGACCTCCACGCCACGTTACTCCACCAACTGGGTCTCGACCACGAGGCACTGACCTTCCGGTTTCAAGGCCGCGACTTTCGACTCACCGACGTTCATGGAAAGGTTCTTCACGATCTGCTGAGTTAACCCACACTGCGACCCGCCCATCTCTCAATTCTCCAATGAAGTTGTTCCCCCCATTCATCCAGGGCCTCCTCCTGGCCGGGGCCGTGCTCGGGGCCCGCCTCACCACCGCCGCCGAACACCACGTCGTCTTTATCATCGCGGAAGATCAATATCGCGCCGCCGAATCCCTGCCAGAGTTTGCCAAGGACTTTCTTTCACCAAGACCGGAGTATCGGATCACCTTCCTGAACCAATCGACCGAGGACAAATATCACCTAGCGGGATTGGTTGCTTTAAAGCAAGCGGATCTGGTCGTCCTCTATGTTCGCCGCCGCTCGCTCCTCCCGGAGGACATGGCCTTCTTCAAGGATTATCTCTCAGCGGGGAACCCCCTTCTGGCCCTCCGAACTTCCAGTCACGCCTGGGACACCCGCAATCGGGGACCTCGGGATCAAGTTGAATGGAAGACCTTCGATCCCGAAGTGCTTGGCGGAAACTACCAGGGGCACCATGCCGACGGGATTGAGACAACGATCGCCGTTGTGCCAGGGATGGAGGCCCATCCAATTCTCATGGGAGTCGATCTTTCACGGCTCATCGGAAAAGGCTCGCTCTACAAAGCCTCACCGCTCTCTCCCCGCGCCCAGGTCATCCTGGTCGGCAGCATTCCAGGAGCCACCACCGAACCCGTTCTTTGGCAACATCCTTACGGCCGTGGCAGGGTCGTCTACACCTCCCTCGGTCATCCCGGCGACTTTGCTCAACCCAATTTTAATCGCCTGCTCCTCAATGCCATCCGACACCTCTTGAACTCGTCACCACTGCCTGACAGTCGGACGAGGCGGCGGCCTCTTTCACCACCCACCAAATTACCATAAACCCAGACGTTCCAACTGGCGAACGAGCTCGTCCTGACGCTGCTCGAAGAAAACCTGATCGATCCAATCAACCGCTTGCTTCCAATCGTCGTTCGGATCGTAGAGCACGTAAGGACCCGCCCGGAAAGGATGGATATCCCGACGATAGTCCCCCCACCGAGCGGCCTCCAAAACCACCGCTTTCTCTAATAGTCCCTCCAACGCCTTGAGCCGGCCACGGTTCGCCCCCAGGGACAGCGCGCCTCCCTCACCCAGAAGCATCCTTGCTCGCTCCCGAAAACGCGCTTGGAAAGATTCATTCACTCTGAGCCGATGCAACCACCGGACCGGCACCGAATCGAGGCTGACGTCGCCAAGATCACTCGATGGATCGGAGAGGGCCCGGTCTCCATTCCATACCATAAAGGAGAATTTCCCCGTCGGATGCACCCGCCGCCAAGCATACCATTCAAAGCGTTGATCATTCCGACCACCTCCTGAATAGAGTTGAACCAGAAGAAAGTCGATGAATCGATCGAGATCCAATCGCGCTTCAACCGCCTCATACTGGGATCCGGTCCGCACATCCGACTCCAAGATTTTCATGAGTTCCTGCCAAGCGAGTTCTTCCCCACTCAAGCCCCCCCGGTCCGAGCGGGTTTCGTAGTCGATCGCATTCCCTCCAAGCTCCTCAGCCAGGAATTCGCCGTCCGAATACGTGCCCATCAGATAGATCCCCCAATACAGACCGTTCAAGTAAAGATGAACGTAACGGCCCCGGGGCGTGGTGAGACCAACGGCCTTTGAGGTTCGGCGCACCCATTCGTCACGAAGGAGGGTTCCCCGAGAACGAACGGTGGCGTCCCAGTGCAGCCAACTATCGTGATACCCGGGCTTGAAAACGAGATTCCTGACTCGTTTCGGCCCCTCCTTGCCAAACACACGATGTCTTAGTTCCGCGGCACCGTACTGGTCACGAAAGACAAGACGCAACCCGTGCTTGGGGCTCTCTTCCGGACGCCGATCCCAATGACCAAAAATCCTAACACCACATTCCTCCCGATGCCTTTTCGATCCGGATCCATCATGAAACTCAACCGAGGCCGGTCGCTCCCAGTCCCGACCGACGGCCTCCGGATTCGCGTAGATCCCTCTTTGACGATCAAAGAGGTCGGCTGGATCCACCACCAGGGAAACACTTGGAAACACCCGTGAGGCCTCGCCAAGCGCCGAGCGATTGCGCTCGTCCTGAATCACATCGAGATCCATTTCGTAATCGGCAGGGACGGCCCAATCGCCTTTCATTCCCCAGGTCTCCGGCAAACCACTTCCACGCTGGGAGACTAAGTTGCCCGGAAAGAAGTAGGACTGGGTATCCACGTTGGAGGGTTTGTAGTTTGCTCGAAAGGCTCGCACGCGAATCGTGGTCGTTCGATCAATCACCAATGGCCGTTGGTAAACGATTCCGTTTTCTTCCGTCGGTTCACTTCCGTCCAAGGTATACCGAATCCTCGTTCGAAGCGTCGAGGTGTCCAACTCAAGCTCAAAAGGAGCCTCAATCCACCCTCCATTTCGACTGAAATGAGTATCGGAAACTTGCCCCCAGATTTCATTCACATTGGGCATTCCCGGAGTGGCTCGATCATAGAATGCGGTCGCTCGGTGGGCGCCTGGACGCCGCGATTGGGCGGATTGAAAGAAGCGGGCCCGGATCCCTAAACTGTCGTCTCCAGACACCGGCGGATACTTGGGGAGAAACTCATGCATCACGCGGCGTCCCGAGGGTTCGACAAGGGCAAGATACTCCCCTCGTTCGTCCAATCGAAAATTGGTATGGAGATCGTCCAGAAATTGGCTCCGATTCTTGCCCGATGCAAAGACGACAAGAAACCCCCCTCCCTCAAGCGTAATCTCCGGGAACCGCCATTTCCTCAGTTCCTTGAAATCATCCGTCAGATACCAACCGGTGAGCTCTCGCGACTCGGCCGAGGGATTGTGGATCTCAATCCAATCCGGAAACTCTCCATCGGAGTCCGCCAACGTCGTCCAATTGGCTGGCTGGATTTCCGAGATGAGGAAGTCCGGCCTTACGATTGAATCGACCAGATCACCGGAGTTCCCCCACAGGATGACTCCAATGGCAATGACCAAGAGGCCCGTAAAAATCCACACGGGAATTCGAAACTCAGGCTTCTCTTCGGCTGGCACGTAGTCCAACATCCTACAGCTCCACCAGTTCCACCCCCGTCACATACTTTGACATTCGAGTCACTCGAAAGGGGAAGAAATTCACCATCCCTTCATTCAATTCGGCAATCTTTCCGGAGTATTTCAACTCCATCACGGTGCTCCCTTCGAGGGAACGCTTGACAATAAAGTGATTGTCTCTTGGCCCAATCCGATAAAAATCAAGCTCCGTGTCGATGGTAATTCGATAATTCCGATCCGCCGAAATGAAATACTTTCGATGATACCGATTGACCAAGGTCGGGGTGACAAAACTCAATTCCCGGCGGACCCCTTCCTCCAACTGACTCTTCTCGAATACGGCTTCAAGCGCCTCCTCGCAAAAGCCCGATCCAAATTCGAAACCAGAGAGTCGATGCGAATCCTTGGTGCCCAACATTCCCCGCTTGATCTTGTATTCCAGGACCGGCCGGTTGACCGTTCCAAAAAGATCGCCATACCATCGAATTCGAATCTTGGTCCGATTGGCGACTCCATCAAGATTTTGGAAATAGTTCCCCAGCGATCGGGTATCAAAGTAGATGTTGTTGATGTAACGCGGGGCATAGGCTTCCCGAAAGAATGCCCGGCAGCGAAGCACCCAGGCCTCGATTTCTTCTGCCGGCAGATCGACGATATGATACTTCCGCTCGAAGCGGAAATCGAAGTCAGAGGCAAGGTCGAGTGCCATGAGACCATTCCCGCGCCCGTGGACTAAGCCCCAATACCGCGATCATCCACCAGGCTGATTTTCATCCCCTCGTTCAAATCACGCAGTCTCCGGACACACGCATTCACCTTAGTCGAAGATTGAAATTGGGCTTGGAAGGAGGCCTCCACCAGCTTTTCGGTCTCGTCAAAGCGACGCAGACGCACGTTCAGAGCGTGCTTGCCAATGATCTCAAGCACCCTCGGCAACGCCAGCTCATCACTCCGGATCCCAGAAATCGTCACATACAGATTCGCTTCGGGCTCCTTGTCCCGAACAAAGCGGCGCAACGTCAGGATCACGGTCATCACGAGAAACCCAATGGCAGTGATCAGCGGCTGATTGGCTCCCATGCCCAATCCAATGGCGATGGCAAGAAACAGATAGCTCAATTCCTCCGGCTCCTTGATGGCGGCCCGGAACCGGATGATCGACAGCGCACCAACCAGCCCAAGCGAAAGCGCCAAAGAGGACTTCACGATCGTGATAATGAGCATCGTCGTCATTGAGAGCAGCACAAAGTTCCGACCAAAAAGCTCTCGATTCGACAAGGACGTCCCGAAGCGAATATAAACGCGACTGAGGATAAACGATAGCAGGGCGGCCAACAGAAAGTTAACCACAAAGCCGACAATGCCGATTTCCGCATTCTGCGCCGCAAAATACTCCAAAAGCGTCTGATTCTTTTCCATCCCTATCCTTTAACAGGCACGATCCGAGACCCCGATGATGAGAGTCACTGGTTTCTCACTTGACGTGACAACACCCCTTCGCGTTACACGATTGTCACAAATAACCTGGGTCACCCTATAAAGCCCCCGCTAGAAACAGACGCGGCCCCATTAGAAAAGGGCCAAGCCTCCGTTGACGTGAATGTTCTGGCCAGTCACAAAACAAGATGCCTCGCTGGCCAGGTACACAACCGTTGAGGAGAGGTCATCCGGCACCCCCCAACGGCCGACCGGAATGGTCGGGAGGTAGGCATCCTTCCATTCCTGGGGCTCTTTTTCATGCCTCTCGACAGGAATCCAACCCGGCGAGATCATATTGACCGTGATCCCGTGGGGCGCCAACTCACGAGCCATGCTTCGAGACCAGCCGTTCTGCCCGCCCTTGGCCGCCACATAGGCGCTGAAGTTGGGAACTCCGAGATGAAACACTTCCGACCCAATGTTGATGATCCTGCCAAAACCGTTTCGCTTCATGGCGGGCAGACAGGCACGCGTCAGGAGATAGGGACTCTTGATGAAGAAATCCAACATCTTTTGGTAGAAATCCCAGTCATACTGCTCAATCGGCATGTGAGGCTGATCACAGGTGGCGTTGACGAGGAGAATGTCGATGTCGCCCAATTCTGAAGCCACCTCACGATGAATCCGTTGAACCGCCTCCTCATCCGTGACATCGCCCTGGACCAACATCCCCTCACCTCCCGCACGTTTGAACTCGTCAAGCGCCTCTAGCGCCTTTCCCTGGTCATGGCAGTAGTTCAACGCGACCTTGGCACCCGCAACCCCCAGCGCCCGGGCCATCGCCCTTCCGAGTCCCTTACTGCTTCCCGTGACGAGGGCCACGTGGCCCGACAATGAAAATGAGTTCTCTTTAGTCATCAGTTCCTGAACGACCCTTGCTGGATGTGCGTGGGGAGCTTGGCAGGAGAGCGTCTATCAGGCGAGGATTTCTTCGAGGACATGACCGTGAACATCGGTGAGCCGCATGTCCCGTCCACTGAAACGGACCGTCAACCGGGTATGATCAATTCCCAGCAAATGAAGCATGGTCGCGTGAAGGTCATAGATCTCCACCCGATTCTCAACCGCCTTGTATCCGTATTCATCGGTTGCCCCGTAGGTCATCCCCCCCTTGACCCCGCCTCCCGCCATCCAAATGGTGAATCCAAAGGGATTGTGATCGCGTCCGTCGGAACCCTGCGAAAAAGGCGTCCTTCCAAACTCGCCACACCAGATAATCAAGGTCTCCTCGAGCAATCCGCGCCCGCGGAGATCGGCCAAGAGCGCCCCGATGGGCTGATCCACCGCGAGGGCGTTTCGTGTATGCCCCCGCTTCAATCCTCCATGCTGATCCCAACGGTCGGCCCCCACATTGGGACAGGTCAATTCAACAAAGCGAACCCCCCTCTCCACCAAGCGCCGGGCAAGCAGACACTCACGACCGAAGGTCCGAGTATGCTCAAAGGTTGACTCCAACCCATACATTTTGCGAGTGGACGCCGATTCACGATCGAGTTCCATCAGTTCGGGCACCGCCGTCTGCATTCGAAAAGCCAACTCATAGTTGGAAATCGCCGACTCCACCGAGCCCGGCCTCCCAAGACGCTTGAGACTGGTCTGGTCCAGGGCTTCCAACAAATTCATTTTACTCCGTTGGAGGCGCTGCGTTCGCTCCCGGGGAGCGATATTGGCCACCGGGGGGTCTGTTGGACGGAAGAACGATCCTTGATAAGCGGCCGGCAAGAAGCCATTCGAGAAGCAATCCAAGCCTCCCGGAGGCGTCAATCCGCCATTGAGAACCACAAACCCGGGCAGGTTTTCGTTCTCACTCCCCAGTCCGTAAGTCACCCAAGCGCCGGCACTCGGCCTTCCTGACAATCCTAATCCGGTATGAAGAAAGTAGTTTCCATTGGTATGCTCCGAGAACTCGGACACCATGGATCGAATCACACACAGTTCGTCCGCCTGCTTGGCGACGTTGGGAAACAAATCACTGATCTCCACTCCGGACTGGCCATACTTCTTGAAATCCCAGTAGCCTCCAAACGTATTTCCATTGTTGTTAAACTGGGTGGGCTCCATCTTGAGACCAAAGGGCTTTCCGTGCTCCTTCTTGAGACGAGGCTTGGGATCGAAGGTATCCATCTGCGCCGGTCCCCCGTCCATGTAGAGCATGATCACATGTTTAGCACGCGGCGGATGATGGGGTGCCCTGGGGGCAAGGGGGTTCGACGGAGGAAGCGCGCTTGCCCGAGCACTCACCAGCGGGCGTTGGTTGGCCAACAGAGTCAGCAATGCCACGCTGCCAAACCCATTCGAGCACCGGGTCAGCATTTGGCGGCGGCTCATCGCCCCGTTTTGTGTTCGCAGATCGTGCTTCATGCAGGTCAGTCGATAAAAATAAACTCCTTCATATTGAAGACCACGTGACACAGATCCGCCCAAACTTGCCGAGATCCGGACCCTTCTTCCTGGTAGATCTCTGCCTGCCTTCCCATGAATTCGAGGGCATGCTCTCGTTCCTTCCGATCCGGGCGCCGTCCCAACGCCGTCAGATACAGTTCATCCAGTCGTCGCTCCGCGGTCCAACCTTCAGACTTCGCCAGGAGATGTTCAGCCCACCGATTCGCCTGATGGATAATCAATTCGTCATTCATCAGGATGAGCGCCTGGGCTGGGACATTGGATTGAGTCCGGCGACCAAAGGTCGTATGCGGAATCGGGGCGTCGAAGGCAAGCATCATCGGCGAAAGAAAATTGCGCCGGACCTCCTGGTAGATGGTTCGCCGATGTTGCCCATCAAGGGGCCCGGTCCCCCCGGGGCGACCACGACCGGTCATGAAAGGCGTCAAATGAACGGGGACCGGCTTCCCAAACTGCTCCCGGTTAAGGTCCCCGGAGACCTGGAGAATCGCGTCGCGAATGGCCTCCCCTTCCAGTCGTTTCACCGGCATCTTATGCCACCACTGGTTGGTTGGGTCTTGCTCATCATAAAACGGATCTGCCTGAGAAGCCATCCGGTAGGTCGATGATGTCATCATCAAGCGGATCAGCCGCTTGGTCGACCAATTGGCCTCGGTCACAAACCAGTTCGCCAGCCAATCGAGCAATTCAGGATGGCTCGGAGACGCTCCAAGAACCCCGAAATTATCCGGGGTCGGCACGATGCCGCGGCCGAAGAGGTGATGCCACACCCGATTGACGTAGACCCGGGCCGTCAGTGGATTGCTCCGGCTGGCGATCTCATCCGCCAGAAGACGACGCCGGGACCCCGCCACGGTGGCCTCACCCGCTGCATTCAATGCTTCGAGAGAGCCCCGGGAAACCATCACGCCAACCATTGACGGATTTCCGCGAACAAACACGGGCTGATCGACGCCGGAGCCCTCGGTCATGGAGGGCACCAAAATCGCCGTGGTGGCTTCTTCCGCGTCGAACCGGTGATTCTTGCTCGCTCTAGCCAGATTTCCCTCCGTTGACTCAAGCAACTTTTTCTCTGCCAACCACGCCAGCCATCGCAACTCCCGTCGTGAAACGGGTCGGGCCTCATCGGCCTCGTCCCCCGTCCAGTTCGATAGACTTTGCACGGTCCCGTCTCGGAGGGCTTGAAGGGCCTCCGGCAGCGACCCGGCACCAAGCACTGAATCAAGGATCCGATCCTCCCCCGGGTCCGGACCCGGGTTCGGGCGCTCTTGGTTGGAGAACACCACGCGCGAAACCTGAAACCACCCATCTTCCGCATATCGAGCCCGTCCCCCCGCCAGGTCTCCCGGCACCGTGTCCTTGAATTCCAGGTAGGCCTCGTGACCCTGCCACATCTGCAGGTCAAAGGTCACCCAATTCCAATCCGGCTGATTCAAGTCCTTCTTCAATCCGCCGTAAATCGGCGCTCGAATCAGATTGAAGTTCTCGATGACGAGGTTTGCCCGGCACCCCATCCCGGCAACGTAGGCATGGAGAAAGCGCTGCTGTATTCTGAAAGTCGGGGATCGAAGACTTCCCTGCAGCCGAGTTGAGAACCGACCGCTGTGCACGGCCGGCATTGACTGGAGGGTGAGCGAATCACCGCTTCTAGACAAAACCGGTTCTCCCATGGGGATTTCGCTCCGCAGCAACGCAGGACCATCGAAGAACCAACTCGAAAATGTCCCCTCCTCCGCATCCGCAAAGACCGTTTCCGATGGTCGATCTTCCGCCTCCGTCGACACGGCCAGTTGTTTCGCCGCGACCTGACCCACCTGGGCCAGATGATCAAACGGTGCCCGATCGACCCAGCGGGTCAGTTGCGACAGGGGATGCCTCCCCCCCTCCTGACTGGATTCATCCAGCACCGCCACCCACCGCGTCAACAAATCGGGGTCGAGTTCCTGCTCTCTGGCCAAGCTACGAATCACATCCAAGGAGGGCAACGGCACATTGTCCTTCCCAAAAACCTGTGCCCGGTCGCTAAAAATCACCTCATCAATGGCAACGAACCCTTGCTCGTCCTCTGCCTGATCATTCAATTCGAGCCGAGCCGTACGCCCCACAAAATTGCGAACATCAAATCGCTCGGGTTGAAACCGCAAACCGCGATCGCCGGATGCCGTTCGTTCCACCTTCCCCTCCACCAGCAGGCGGATGGACGTTCGCCTGCGATCCCCACTGCCCGCCATCAAAAAATGGATGTAATCCCGTTCGATTTGAAACTCGGGACTTTGAAGCGTCCCGACCCGCTCCGCCTTCTCGGCGCCATCCCCTCCGGGTGATCGAAGAACCCCGCCGCCGAGCGCCCCCTCCACCTGGATTCCTCCGGAATCGGCTGAACGGCCAAACCGGCCACGATCTCCTTTCCATCCCTCGCGGATCTCCGATTCGAAATCATCGAAGACAATTTCGGGTCGATCCAACCTTTCTTCATCCCGCCACGAACGCTCCCCGGTGAGCAACCCGATTCCGGCCATCGCATAAGCATCGATTCTCTCCGCCGTTTGCCGCCATTCTCGGGCCGCGACGGCCCGAAGCTCCCGTTTTCCCGCCTCAAGTCGTTCAATCAGTCGCCCCCATTTTTCAACCGGTTCCACAGCAGCCTCGTGATAACGCGAGCTACTCAGAACACCATATAGGGCATAAAAATCCTGAGTGGAGATGGCATCGAATTTGTGGTCATGACAGCGCGCGCAGGAGACCGTCATCCCTAGGAAGGTTTTCGAGAGCACATCGATCTGATTGTCGATGACCTCGAGTTGATTCATCGCAATATCCACCGGCGAATGAACCTGTTGACCCAACCAATAGAAGCCCGTCCCGACCACCGACTCGTTGAACCCGTTTTCAGACCAACGCCTCGGCGAAGCGAGAAGATCCCCCGCGATGTGTTCCCGCACGAACTGGTCATAAGGAACATCCCCGTTGAAAGCCCGCACCACATAATCTCGATAACGCCACGCGTTGGGGATCGCGTAATCAAACTCGTGCCCCATCGTTTCCGCGTAACGCACCAAGTCCAACCAATGGCGAGCCCACCGTTCGCCATAGTGGGGCGAGGCCAGCGCCGCGTCGACCCATCGCTCATAGGCTCCCACGCCATAAGCGTCGCCAAATGCAGTCACCGCTTCCGGAGTAGGAGGCAACCCCGTCAACTGATAGCTCAAGCGCCGAATCAGGCTCCGCCGGTCCGCCTCGGGCGCCGGCGCCAAACCTCGATCCTCCAACCCCTTCAAGATAAACGCATCGATCGGATTGCGGCCCCAGTCCCGGTCCCGCACTGCGGGGGGCGGCCCGGCCTGAACCGGCTGCCATGCCCAATGATTCGCCCGACGGTCGGCCAAATCAAACCGATCCCGTTCTTCTGCGGCCTTCGGACCCGCTTCATCCGGCCATGGGAGTCCCTTCGCGACCCATTGCTTCAATGCCTCAATCTCTTCCGATTGAAGCCTCGACTTGGGCGGCATCTGTAAATCGACGTCATCATACTCGATGGCCCGGATGATCCGGCTCGCATCGGGATCCCCAATCACCGCAGCCGATCCAGAATCGCCCCCCTGAAGGACACCTTCCCGGGAATCCAGGAACAGGCCCCCTTTGAGCTTCTCGGATTGATGGCTATGGCAATCAAAGCAAGCTGTCGCCAGAACCGGCCGCACCCGTTTTT
The DNA here is from genome assembly GCA_002348345.1 of Verrucomicrobia bacterium UBA2970. Classification (GTDB taxonomy): domain Bacteria; phylum Verrucomicrobiota; class Verrucomicrobiia; order Limisphaerales; family AAA164-E04; genus UBA2970. Next base: position 638 of record DEAY01000253.1, on the reverse strand, counting down.
CGAAGAACTCGAGGTCGGCCGGAGCAAACGTCTCGGCCGTTACGCCGAGCGCGGCGGTTGCAAGAACCATTCCACTGATCCCCCTCATCATCGACCTCACTAAAGACGCGTTCTTTTCCATTTGCACGTTGAACCTGCCCCTTCCTAAATCCTGAATCCCTTTCGACAGTGTAGACTTTGCCCTCTACCCAAAAAGCAAAAAATCGAGCACTGATCGGAACAAAGAGGCCATGAAAGTGCCTCTAGATTTTCTCGAGAACCGCAAAATAAGCCGGTCCCGCCCGCTCCCGGTCGGGCAGGACACACCATCCCATGGCCGTTTGTTCTCCGAGCGGCGCCCGGTAGGGAATCCGCCTAACCATCTCTCCTTTTCGGTGCAATAGCCGCTCAATCACCCCATCGTTTTCCGTCGGCGACACACTACAGGTTGCATAAACCACCCTCCCCCCAGGCCGAGTCGCCAACAGAGCGGAACACAGCAGGGCATATTGCCGCCGGGCTAACTGGCGGGACCGCGCTGCGGACCAACGATCCAACTCCCTCGGATGTTGCAGAAGATGCCCCTCCGCAGAACACGGGGCATCGACCAAGACACGATCAAATTGTTCCGGATGACGGAGGCCAACCCCGCTCCCATC
>DEAY01000010.1:9623-10854 GCA_002348345.1 Verrucomicrobia bacterium UBA2970 | reverse complement strand
GTCCCGAATGCCATGACATTTGGATCCAATTCCGAACCGACCGTTTTTGCCGAACTACGAAGCCTCGGCTTTCCCGATGGATCGATTCAAACCCTCAGCAAGCGACTCACTGAACTGGTCGTTGCAGAAACCGATGTCCCACCAAAACGGGTCTTTTTGAACTTTATCGATATGCCTCGAAGCCACTGGGCCTGGAATGAAATGCCCTTCGGCTGACTCGATCGAGGCCAAATCCAAACCCCTAAGGAGGCCGCTCTGGTCAGTCAGCGTTCGATCGCTCGAATCCCTTTGCCCTCGAACCGGATTCGCCGCTCCTTGTAAAGCGTTCCGAGCGTCCGTTTGAAAACCTTTTTGCTCGTTCCAAAAGCGTCACGGATCGCCCGGGGATCGCTATCATCGTTGTATGGAAGCCAACCGTTTCCTTGCTCCAAGGCGATCAGAATCTGTCGTTTGACCGAGGTGATCCGGTTTCCTCGAGTACGATGCAGCGTCAGATCAATCTTCCCATCCACTCGAACCGAACGAATGTATCCTTGAACGATTTCTCCGATCGATAGCCTCCGGGAAACATCGTCGGCATAAAGGAGCCCTGAGTAAGCGTTTTCAATGATGGCCGAATACCCCATTGGCGTCTTCCCCGAAATAAGGAAATTGACGGGTTGATTTTCACGAAAGGACGGTTTCTTCTTGTCCAACCAACGCCGCAATCGAGTGGAGGCCACAAGTCGCCGCGATTTCGAGTCCAAATAAACATGGGCCACCACCCGCTCACCCTCCTTCACCGGTCGCGCCTGCTCCCGATGCGGGAGCAGCAAATCCTTGGGCAAGCCCCAATCGAGGAACGCGCCCACCCGCCGATTGACACTGACCACCCGAAGCTGACCAAATTCGCCGGCAACAAGCTTCGGGCGTTGTGTGGTCGCCACCAATCGGTCCTCTGAGTCAAGCGAGATAAAGACTTCAGTCTGAGTCCCATCCCTCATCTCCTCCGTCAAATACCGTCGGGGCAGGAGGATCTCTCCTAGCTCTCCCGCATCAAGGTAAGCGCCCGGAGCCGCAAGCCGAAGGATAGGAAGGACGTCAAATTGACCAATCTCCGCCACGGCGCCAAACCTAAATGAAAACCGGGGGAGAACCGAGAGCTTTTATGCCGGCTTGCTCATTGGAAGGCCGAAGAACGAAAGGCTCAAAAAACACACAGAAATCATTCAAATCCAAGGCCCATACCAAC
>DEAY01000010.1:0-9223 GCA_002348345.1 Verrucomicrobia bacterium UBA2970 | reverse complement strand
CCCGGACCAGCTCCCGAGTCCCCCATTAACCTTCAGCTCATTACCGCTTGGCGACCTTTATTTCGCTTGGGGACGCAACTGGGTGCCTTCCAATTCGGGGGCTCTCGTTTCTCTGTCTTTGAGAACAAGCTCGATTTCTTGCAGATCAGCCGCCGACAGGCTGACCCCACTTGCTTTGAAGGTCTCGGTGATCTGCCCTGGTTTTCTGGCCCCGACAATGGCCGCCGTCATCACAGGGTCCCTCAACAGCCAGGCCAGGGCCAATTGCCCCATCGTCAATCCGTTGCGGTCGCCAATGGGGCGCAGCCGTTCGATCGTCTCCAGATTGACCGAGAGTTGGGGCTCCTTGAAGTAAGGACTTCGCTTCCGCCAATCCGATTCCGCCAGGGCCGCCGCTCGCTCCTTCGTGAACGTGCCGGTCAGCAAGCCCGCCTGCATCGGACTGTAGGCGATCACTCCGATCTGATTGGCCTGACAATACGGCAGCAAATCATTCTCGATCCCCCGACGAAACATCGAGTAGGGCGGCTGGAGCGAGGTCACCGGGTGAATCGAATGCACGCGTTTGAGCTGTTCTAAACTAAAATTGGACACCCCGCCGTAGCGAACCTTCCCTTCCTTGATCAGTTCGCCGATCGCCGCCCAGCCTTCCTCGATTTCTTCATCAGGTTCAGGCCAATGCATTTGGTAGAGGTCAATTTGCTCAATGCCCAAACGCTTGAGGCTCGCCTCTAACTCCCGTCGCACACTCTCCTTTGTTAACCGCTTTCCGATGGTTCGCGATTCATCCCAAACCCTTCCGCATTTGGTCGCAATGATCAACTCGTCCCTCCGGTCAACGATGGCTTTCCCCACAACCTCTTCGGACCGACCCAGGCCATAAACCGGAGCCGTATCGATCCAATTGATTCCCGAATCTATGGCCTCATGAACCGCCTCCCTGGAAGCGGCATCGTCCTGCGGTCCCCATCCAAATGCCCAATCATCGCCTCCCATCGCCCAGGTCCCCAAACCGACCGTCGAGAGTTTCAGTTGACTATTCCCAAGCGTTCTTTGTTCCATGAGATTCTTTGATTTGACAGCGAGCCCCTACCATTCCGCCGCCAGATTCTTTTGGCAAGCCTCTACCTTGGCCCAGCTCCCATCGACCCGTCTCGTGCCCTGAACATTCGACAAACCAAGGAGTCGCGACTCCCGCGACTCCTTTCCTGAAAAAGAGTGCCACTCACCCCTCCCTCACCTATTGTGCGATGCAATAAAGATTGGAATTTCCACGAAGGAACAGCTCGTTCCCTATCACGGCGGGCGAGGCGTCGAACTGATCATCCAGCCGATTCACCGCCATCACTTCCAATGCCTTGGATTTCTTGAAGACGACTGTGGCCCCGTTTTGGCCGGGCAAGTAGATCCGATCCCCGACGCCGACCGGGGACGAGTAAACCCCCGACATCCCTTCGAGCCGTTCCTGCCCATAATGAACCTTGCCGGATTGCGCATCCACACAGGTCAGAATTCCATTGGATCGCTGGCAATAGAAGAGCAGGCCGTCGTAGAGTAATGGAGAGGGCACATACGGCGTCCCACGGGTGGTCGTCCATAAAACCGCATCCGTCTCCGTCAGGTCTCCCGTTCCTCCCATCTTGACCGCCATGCCGTAAGGCTGCCGGTGTCCCGACATGGCATAGATCGCATTCTCATCGGCAACGATCATCGGAACAGGATTGGACCCCAGACCCGAACATTGCCAAATGACCTCCCCGGTCTTGATATCGTAACTGCGGACGGCATTCGACCCGCTCACCAAGACCTGGGTCTTGCCATCCCGTTCCATAATGTAAGGCGTCGTCCAACCCGATCGCTCATCCCGGCTCTTCTTCCAAAGCTCCTCGCCGGTTCGCTTATGAAAGGCATAGATAAAGGAATCCCCGTTGTTGTCTTGAACGACAATGAGCGTCTCCCCATGAAGCGCGGGAGAAGCGCCCTCCCCAAAGGTAACACTGACCTTACCAAGATCTTTTTCCCAAACCAATCCACCATCCAAATCATAACAGTAGAGTCCGTATGAACCAAACGAGACGTAGAGATGTTCTCCATCAGTGACCGGGGAGCCCGAACCATAGGTATTGGTTCGCTGCACCCCCTGATGAGGGATTTCTTTTCGGGCCACGGTTTCCCAGAGGAGTTTCCCGGTCTTTCGATCGAGGCTGCACGTCTTGAAGGTGTGAAGGCTCGTCGGCGCCGATCCCCTTCCTCCGAAACCCCCACGCCCTTGACCTCGACCTTGATTTCGCTCACCACCGCCACGATTCCGGAAACGTTGCCGCGCTACCTCCCGCTCATTCTCGTCCACTTGACCGTCCCCGTTGGTATCCAATTGCCGCAGGAAATCACGATTGTTTCGCCCCGGTCTGTTGTCGCCGGTTCGACCTCGCCCTCCGTCCCTCGTCCCTCGTCCCTGACCCCGAACGGTGGAGGCGTTCTGGTCGGCTCCGGACGACTCGACCGTCAAAACAAAGACCTGATCCCCCCAAATAATAGGTGTCGCGTGCCCTTTGCCCGAGATCGGAACCTTCCATCGAATATTCTCCGCTTCACTCCAAGTCACCGGCGGATTCCCGGAATCCACTATCCCGTTTCCATTGGGACCCCTCCATTGAGGCCAATTGGTGCCGCTGCTCGCTTTAGAAGCGTTCAGAAAAAAAAGGAGGACAACCAAACCACGAATCGCACTGGAGATTTTCATTTGTCGGTAGGCAGAGTTACAAAAGAAAGACGCCCAAGCCCGAAACTTGGTTACATGCCGACCGATGGGGGAAACCCCAGATTCCGGTGGCACGCAGCCCTCCCATCGCACGAACCGATCCTCTTCTACGGCCGCTCAGGAGAGACATAGTGGCGACCTGCGACCCGAGAGCTTTGGTAGATCGGATTCGTGCAATAGACCTTGACCTCATAACCCTGCATTCGCGTTGCGAACCCGCCCCGTTCGATGGTTTGGCGTTCGGAATGGTAGAGTTGGTAGAGCGTTCTCCCATTGAGAGCTTCCAGCCCGGACACATCGACTCCCAGATGCCGTTCTCCATCCTCATTGACCAGGATCACCATCCAATCAGAATGGCGTCGGGTCACCAAAAGGCGAATCCCTTTTCCCGGGGAATCGAAGAGATCATCAATGACGCGAACCGAGGCCCCCGGGATGGCTTCGGCGACCAACATCGATTCCAAGGCACCCAATTCACTCCCCAGCGCATAGAGGGACTCTCGAAAGCCCGGGTCATCGATCGTATTGGTTCCCCAGTAAAAGACGCCTTTGGCACCGTGAACGATGGAATCATAGGCCATGAACCGTGATTGCTCGAAACTCGGGTAGAGAAAGGCTCGCTCAGGCCGGATCGCGTGCCACGAAAACCCCTGCAACACCATCCACACCGGCCGCTGGTAACCAATCTGATCCCAGCGATCAACCAAACGCCCCACACTGGTGAGATCCGTCCCGCGACTCCGCACCGCGTAATAGTCACAGCCCACGATGTCCACCGAGTCGATGGTCTCCCGCGCATAGGCCACATCACTGTCAGCGGCCTCGTTGATCCAGAAGGGAAGCTGGTTCGGATCCAACTCCCGAATCAGTTGAATCCCCCGATGGATCGAAGGATTGATGATTCGAGATTGGTCCCGGGCGTAGTTGACCGCCTTCGGCATCTGCGCATTCCAATCGTCTCGGGTGAAACCCGCCACCCGTTCCAGAAAACTATAGGCTGTGTAGGTCCATATGATTTCATCCGGCCCTTCCCAAACCGCCAAGGCGGGATGCCCCGCCATCGATTTCACCTGGGCTCTCACCGACTCGCTCGCGCCATTCTGCACAGGGATTGACGTCCACCCCATCGCCCCGTATTGGGCCACCCGATCGAGATCCGAGCGATTCCCACATCGAAATAGGTTGAATCCAGCCTCGACCATTGCACGAAGTTCGCTCTCTTCCCCGGGAAGCTCGTAAATGCCAATGGGAAAGCGAGTTATGCCTCCCTGTTTGAGAAGCCCATCCGGACGAACGACGGCCTCGACCACTCTCTCCTGCAACCCAGGCTGCCTGGGCACGGAGAGTTGTTCGGCGGCATTGAGTTTGAGCGAGACCGTGCCGCGGTCCTCCCGAAAGTCCGTTCTCAAGAGCAGGACCCGGTCCCCTTGACGCATGCCGGAAATCACCACTTCCGGTTGATCGGGTACCTCAAAAAACAAGGGCTCTCCTTCGTTCAAATAGGAAGCGTAGGCAAGGGACTCGCGGTAGACCTCATGCACCAACTCAAGCTCGGTTCCCAATTCTTCACTCAAACACCAGAGGAAATAGGTATCGTGCCCTCTCAACAACAGGTGCCACAGGAGTTCCTGATACCGTTCCCGGGAAAACTGCTGCACGCTCGGATCCGGGTTCTCGGGGGGCGCCGTCGTATGCCAATGAACAAATGGTATGATCGGAACTTCGGGCGACGTTGTTTTGCCGACGCTCGAGCCCGAGAGCAGCATGTTGTAGAACCAACGGTAATCGGACGATTCGAAATCGTACCACTGGTAGGTTCGATACCAGGTGTAGACCACCGGCATGGCGAAGGAATAACCCGTCTCCGCGAATTCAGGGTACCATTCCCGATACTTCGCCCGCTGATCCAGGCGGAACGGGGCGCCCTCCGTTTCCTCCTCAAAATAATCATACCAATAACGATGTCCCTCATGGGGATAGACTCCATAATTTCCGACCAATGCCTTCGGAAAATACGACCGCACGAGATCGCCAAAGACCACTCTCTGCATTTCACTCCGAAGGTGCCGAAGCGCCCGCTGAAAGGCGCGGAAATCGTCGATCTGTGGAATCCGATCCCGACACCGCTCACAGCGCTTGGAACTGGCCCAGGCCCCGTTCCATTCAATGGGCCCGTCAATTTCCCAGTCGGCGAATATGAAATCCACATCCACACCCGCCCGCCGATAGGCGCGAAGAAATGAGGCCAGGCGCTCCTTCATTGCCGGATAACGATCCCTCAAGGTGAAGGGGCAGCCCAATGCCGGCCCAAATGAGTGCTCGGCAAAAAGACTCCCCGACGCATCCCGATGCAGCCGTTCATCCGACCCGTCGAAAAACGAATAAAGGCATGCATTGGCATTCACCCCGACCCGAACGCCCATTTCTTGCTGCATCCTCCCGATCCGCAAACCTTCCTCAATCGATTCGGTCACCCGATCCGGATGCCAGTCGACGGTGTAGGCCAATCCCCGACGATTGAGCTCACGCAAGGCCTCTGCGGCGACACCATCCTTGACGGCCGCCAACTGCCCGGAGATCGGCAGAACCCAGAGTGGCAATCGTCCGCCCCTCGGGTGCGACAGGGGCTGAGTTCGTTGGAGAGTCGTCCTCAGATTTGGGGACAGGCTCGCCATTTCATTGGTGCCTAATTCCGCGTAAAGACACCACGGCGCAGACAGGAACAAGGTGAAAACCAAATAAAATCGCTTCATGGAATTCTTGAAAAATACGCTGTGGCGACCCAAGAAACAAATCGAATTGCAGCCCCGGATTCCTCCATCCATAGACCTTCGGCAATTGGACATTGACCTCCCTTTGAGACCCCTTTAACTCTACAACCGAAATGATCAGAGCATTCGTCATCCGGCTCACCTTCGCGGCGGCCTTTTTGTCCGCCTCACCCTTCGCCCTCGCCGACCACCACGGACAGAGCCCTTCAGCCGTCTTGAAGCCCGCCGACGGCTACTACCTGGGCATCCCCCGGAAGGCATTCGGGACGAAGTTCATCATGTCCATCTCGATCATTCCCCAGAGCCTCGCCGCCACCAGCACCGGGCTGGCGGGAAAGATTGTCACCTTTGAACTTTTTCCCGACGCCGTAGACCTCTTCGAGGATCCGGACGGGCTGGTCGTCACGGATGACCTGCCGGCACGACGGCTCGTCGCTTCCTTCCCGATCATTGATCAGAATGATGAACTGGTGACAATCGACTTCAATCGCGGGATGCGGCGGGCGTTTACCGACATCTGGTACTCGATCGGACGCAGTTTCAGTTCGTCCATGGGAGAGAGAACGGAAGAAATCCCTGGATCTCGAGTGTTCCATATGAGCGAAGAGGACGGCCAATTAGTCATTCGTCAAAGCGCCCAAGTGCGTAGCCGCCAATTCAGTTCCGACCGAGAAAGCCGCTACGAGCTCCGTTACTTCATCAAGCCTTACCAACCCGGTGACTACGAAGGCAAAGAATACATCAAGCAGGATGATCGATACGTCCGATTCTTCGAAACAGCGGCTCGACTCGAAAAAACCAGCGGCCGCTCCACCACTCGGATCGCCCGGTTCGACCTCAGCAAACCGCTCAAATTCTACTATAGCAGCAATACTCCCCCTGAATACGTCGATGCGGTCAGAGGTGGAATTGAGTATTGGAACCGGGCCTTTGGGAGAAAGGTCATTGAGGTTGACCAGGCCCCGGAGGGCATCACCGCGCCCGACGCCGGACATAACATCGTGCAGTGGGTTCCCTGGGACAACGCCGGTTTTGCCTACGCCGATATCTTGGTCGACCCGATCACCGGAGAATCGCAACGAGGCCAAGCCTACATGACCAGCACGTTCGCAATCAGCGGGAAATCCCGGGCGAGGGAGATTCTCAGACGCATGCGGGCGATTGAGGAAAAGGCGGAAAAGGATCGTGAGAACGATGATGGCGAAGAGACTGATCCGGAGACCTTTCACCCTTGGTCCCATTCCACCGTTTGCCAAGTGTCGCGCCAAGCCTTCGCCAAACAATATGCCGATGGATTGGAGAAGGTTCTATCGGAACCCGATGTCTCCGATGAAATGGTGCTGCAAATGTCTCAGGACTACATCCGAGGAGTCGTCGCCCACGAGGTCGGTCACGTGCTGGGCCTCCGACACAACTTCGCCGGAAGTTTGGATTCCACGGTCTCCCACGAGCGCCTGGATCAGTGGCTGAAGGCCTACCTCAAGAAAGAAGATCTCTCCGCCTACGAAAATGATTACACCTCCAATTCGATGATGGAGTATCAGGTCTTCCCCGCCATGGCACTCACCGGTTCGAAAATGCGTACCACTGAAACCGTCCTGCCTCATGACCGCGGTGCCATTCAGTGGGGCTACTACGACGACCGTGAAATTGCAGAGAAGAAGACCTTGTTTGCTTCGGACGACGACACGTTTCGTTGGGACGACGTCAACGTCTTTGATTACGGCAAGGATCCCGTGGTCACGGCCTACGCCAATATCTCGGACACGGTTCGGAGGCTTCCCGGCACCCTGATCGAAACCTTTATTCGAGCCAAGGCCCCCAAAGACAAACGCGATCTTGTTCCCCTCAAACAGGTTAATCTCCGCGCCTCCGGCATTGCCCGGACCATTTCCTTTGATTTACGGGACCTCCTTCGCTGGTTCAATTCCAGCAGCCGATCGATTTCGATCGAAACCCAGTTTGATTTTGTCGGCGAGCTCAACGAAAAGGCCGTCAAGCTGGCCCACTGGAAGCGCTTGAACGAACAAATCGAATCGCTCGGAGGAATCGACCAAGCGATTTTCTCGTTTCTTCCGGAGATCGGAAAACTCGACCCGAAAAAGCAACCAAAAGGGGTTCTCGTCGCTCCCCCAATCAAAACGGAGGATCTGAACAAGCGCTTGGCGACCTTGCTCGAATCCCCCGCTTATCAACGGTTTATCGGACTGGATGAGCAGGAATATGAATTCACGGAAGCGGAGCGGGAATTGATCAAGCAGCGAGGGGATCTTTTCTTCAAGAAACTCAACGATGCCGTGGTTCTGGAAGTGTGCAAAGCCTTCGCCACCGCCAAGCGCGATCTTGGTCTGGAGGCCAACGAAGTCCTGGCCGAAAAGGACATCATTACCCAGATGGAAAAGCGAATCATTGAATTCGCCGGCAAGATCATTACCGCCAAAGACGACGAAACGGTGATCAAGGGAACCATCGAGAAACTGCGAACGGAAGTCACCGATTACCGTTACTCCCTTGAAACCCGGAAGGCGGCGGCGAGCATGTTGAGCGATCGCATCGGTTCCTACAAGAGTTGGTCGAAGGAAGGCAAATCCGGGATCAACAAGAAACTCAAGGCAGATGTGGAGAGCGCGCTGAACATCAAGCTCTACAAATCCTTTAAGGATTCCATGCTCTCGCGATCATTGAGGAAGTGGTATCAGGATCAACAGGATCTTCTCAAGCTGCTTCCCGCGATCCGGTCGACCCCGCCGCCATCATCAAAATAGGGAGCCGAGATCACCCATGATCCGAAGTAGGGCCTCCGTGATGGGGTTCCTGCTTCATTCCTATGGAGGCGTTGCCTCGCTTTGGCGGGCAAGCCATCATCACATCATGCTTGGGAATCCGCCCAACGGACCCCAAAAACGATTGGGCCTTGGAGTTGGGAAAATCTTGTCTTAGGCTTTCTGGATGCACCGTTTCGTTTTTCTTCTCACCGGCCTGCTGTGGACGCTTCCCGTTCTGGCAGAACGGGATCCGATTCGGCTCACCCATGGTCCGATGCTTGGTCACGTCACCGCCGATTCCGTTCGTGTTTGGGCTCGCACGTCGGATCCGGGTGAATTCCTCGTTCGCTATGGCACTCAACCGAACACCCTGGATCAGGAATCGCCGACAACCACGACCCGGCTCAACGACGACAATACCGGATCGATGACCCTGAAGTCATTGGAACCCGACACGGCCTACCACTATCAGGTTGTCGTGAACGGCCGTCCTCATGGACTTCCCGGCCGCTTCCGAACCCTCCCGAGTGCGGCGACCACCCGGAATCAAAAATACAACCCTAAGGGACTGTTCAACTTCCGGTTCCAAATCGGATCCTGCGCCAACCAAAACCCCCTGCACGGGTCCGGTCATCGGGCGACCACCTACGAGCATCTCAATCGCGATTGGGCCTCCCGAGTCAATTTTCATATCATGAACGGGGACTGGTTGTACGAAGAGCTCCGGGAGCATCCCGTGGAAGCCTGGCGACTCACCCAGGGAATCGAGGGACTCCCCCGTTCGGTGGCGACCATGCCCTCGATCGTCGGGGTCTGGGAGAACTACAAGCTCTACTTGAGTCGGGGCATCGAACTCGCCCGATGGCATCGTCAGGTTCCCAGCTACTTCACATTCGACGATCATGAACTCGTCAACGACATCTGGG
>DEAY01000215.1 GCA_002348345.1 Verrucomicrobia bacterium UBA2970 | reverse complement strand
CTGGTGGTGCGATCTCTCCCGGCGGGATTCCTCATGATCGCCTTGGCCGGCTGCGGAGGCGTGAGCGCCAGCCACTCGGTTTCCCCCGCTTCGATGTTGATTCCGGGCCTCATTCATGCCCCGGTTGATGTTCCCGCCGAGACTCCTGCTCCCCTGGATTTCGAGGAAGGGATCGAATCCTCCTCCATTCACTTGGTTTCCAACTAGGCTAGCGAATGCGATTCCCTCTGGCTTTGACGGCGAAAATCGCCGGCCACATCATCAAGCATCAGTTCATCAAGCGGACGCCGAAGTTCGCGCTGGTTCTCCAACTAGAGCCCCTTCATACCTGCAATCTCACCTGCACCGGCTGCGGACGCATTCGCGAATACTCGACGAGTCTCAAGGACATGATGAGTTTGGAGGATTGCCTTCAATCCGCTCAAGAGTGCGATGCCCCCATGGTTTCCATTTGCGGGGGCGAGCCCCTGATCTATCCGAAGATTGAGGAACTCGTCCAAGGACTTCGGGATCAGAATCGGATCATCTATGTCTGCACCAACGGCGTCTTCATGCGCAAGAAGATGACCGAACATCTGGCTGCGACCTACACCGCCGACAGTGAACCGCTTCTCACCCGCCTCCGAGAGCAGGATTTAATCAGCGAGAAGGATCTTCAGACAATCCGTGCCGGAAAGAAAAACGATCGCCCCACCATCGCGCCTTCCCAATGGATGTACTGGAATGTCCATGTCGACGGCCTGGAGTACACGCACGATCTCATTGTTGAACGGGAAGGGGTCTTCAAGGAGTGCATCGCGGCGATCAAGATGGCTAAGCTTCTTGGCTACCAGGTCGCCACCAACACCACGGTTTATAAGGAGACCGACGTTCAAGAGATCGAAGACATGTTCGCCTTCCTCTCGAGTCTTTACGTCGATGGCCACACGATTTCTCCCGGCTATGATTACGATGCAGCCAAGAAGGACATGGTGTCCCGCCTCGGCAAGCAGCCGGAAGACTTTTTCCTCACTCGCAAGATGACCGTGGAAAAATTTTCCAAGATCGAGGAGTGGGGCGAGAAGTTCACTATTTTCGGTACCCCAGTTTATCAGGAATTCCTGGCGGGAAAACGGGATTTGACCTGCACGGCCTGGGCGATTCCCACCCGCAATATCGCCGGCTGGAAGGCCCCTTGCTACCTGATGACCGACGGTCACTACCCGTCGTACCATGAGATGCTGGAAACGGTGGATTGGGATCGCTACGGAGTGGTCGACGGCATCGCCAGGGATCCCCGCTGTGAAAACTGCATGGTTCACTGTGGCTACGATCCCAGCGGGGCCCTAGGAACCAACGCCCAGCGGGGTGATACCTGGAAGAATATCAAATACAATTTCGGGTCCAAACCCAGACCCTACCTCGCTGGTCAGAGCATCGAGGCGTTTAATGGGGTTTCCATCGGCAAGGGTCATCTCGCCGAAGCGAAAGCGGCGATCTCCGGAGCTCCCCATTCGCCTTGTGCCAACAATCAAGGCTCCTCTGAGCGTGACGATCTCCTAGGAAAAATAGCCGCTTCGAAAAAGGCTTAATTCCTGACCTCGGGGCCGTCAAGCTTCGGCCAAGGAACTCCGCCAGCGGGATTTGGAGCATCGTGTTCATTCCGTTTTTAGGATTCCTTTTCCGCCTTCCCGCTATTTTTCTGTTGAACTCCCCCCCGTCCCTAGACATTATGCTCAGCAACGTGGCTTTGTGTCGTCACGTTGCTCGCGACTACAGGCTGCCTAGCTCGCTCGAGCTCGGCACGCGAGGGATTGAACAAGCTCCACTTAGGGCCCACTAGGGGATCCCCGGGGTAAGCTCGGGATGGCTTTGTTTTCGATTATCATTACAGGATTACTATGCCCAGAGGCCGAAAAACTGCAAGTAATGGTCGTTCTAATATGAACGCCAAGTATGATTCCCACAACGTGGTCCTCGACAAGACCTACGGCGCACTGGCCGATTTGCGTCGTGAGCTCTCGGATTCGCGGACCGACGTTGAAGAACGAAAAGCCTTGTTGGAGAAGTTTTCCAAGTGCAATGACTCTCAGCGGGCCTTCCTCCTGTTGGACGACTATTTCGAGCAGCTTTCGTTGACGCGCAAGGACTTCGCCGGCGAGGAATGGTGGCCTAAACTCCTTAGCTGCAAGGGCAAGGCGCGTCTCGAGGAAACGGCGCTGCTTTTCCTTCGCGCCAATCGGCCGCTCCCCACCGAGCTCATGGCCTATGCCAACTGGGATCGCCTCGCCGAGGTGGAAGAGGCGGAAAAGGATCACGCTTTTGTGACCGAGTTGGAAAACTGGCTCCTCCCGCCCCAGCCGGTTCACCTCGACGCCCCTCGGGCTTCCATCCGGGCGATCTGCGAGCTAGCCGACTTCGAGGCCGATTCGCCCCTCAAGGAACTCCGAGTACGATTGGCCGTCTTTCGCCCTCGCAGCGGGGAAAAATTCAGATCCCTCGGCGAGGTCATTGATCTCACCAATCGGGCGTCTCACGAGCGGGAACTCTTCCCCAACGAGGACTGGGAATTCATCCAATGGTTGAGTGAGAACTATGCCGATGCGGAACCTGAAAAAGAGTTTCTCTCGCTCCACGGCCTCGAGTTGCTTCAGTGGCTTGCCCGCTGGGGCCGACAGGGCCGTCTCGAATACGACCAGAACGGGGCACCCCTCTTCTTCAAGGGACAGATCGCCCAACTCGCGCCGCAGCTTGAAAAGCTTGATGACGAACTTTGCTTCACCCACACGCTTCAGATCCCAGACTCCAAACCCTTCCCGTTAACCCAAGGCAATTACTTCGTCGGTCACCCCGCCATCGTGCTGGCCAAGGATCAATTCTTTCTTCTTCACAATGCGCCGTCCCCCGACCTGATGACCCGGTTGAACCACCAGCCGGTCATCGCGGTGACGAAGCTTTCCCATCGTCTTCTCACCCATCTAAGAAAGAACGCCATCGGGTCAAAGAGCCACTGGGACGAGCTCTGCATCGCCCATACCGCCAAGCCCCAACTGATTTTCCAGCTGGAGAACGATACCGTGCGTCTCCTCCTGAAGGCCATCAGCGATCACGATGAAAGCGAATGGCAATGGAACGGGCATGAATGGCAGAAGCTCACCAAGGCCACCAAGGCCAAGGGGAGGCGAGGTCGATCCGAGGCGAGACCCGAATTCTTGGACGATGCACGGCTGGACGATGCCACCGAATGGCTTCGCCGGCTCGACTGGTTTACGCCCGAGCCCGGCGTTTGGATCGGTGATGCGAACGAGAACTTTCTCAACGTCTTGGCCGATGCCTGGCCGCATCGGCCCTCATCGGCCGATTACCTCGGCAACACCGCCTTCCAACGACTCTTCCTCTCACCGAAGCGAATGAAGCCGAAGTTGGTCATGAACGGGAGCGGAATCGATTGGCTTTCGGTTTCGGCCGAGTGGGAGCAGGAAGGAATGAAACTTTCGAAGGCCGACCTCGAGCGCCTCCAGTCGGCGTCCGGACGGTTCGTTAAACTGCCTGATGGCGGTTGGGTCGAACTCGACGCCAACGCCGTTCAGTCGGCTCAGGAAACCATGGCGGAATTGGGCGTGGACGGCCTGGCAAATGACCCTCAGAAGGTCTCCCTCATTCACGCGGCCCAGCTGCAAGAGGACGCCCTCTCACAGTTTGGCAAGACCGCCAAGGTCCGCACCCTTCGCCGGAAACTGACTGATTTCAAGGGGATTCCCACCACCAAGGTCCCGGCCTCCGTCGAGGCCGATCTGCGGCCCTACCAACAGGAAGGGTTCGATTTCCTCTGTCACCTGACCCATCTCAAACTGGGCGGGATCCTGGCGGATGACATGGGACTGGGCAAAACGCTCCAAACGCTGTGCTGGATTACCTATCAATTGGAGCAAAGCAAACGAAAGAAGAAGTCGCCCGCGCTCGTGATTTGTCCGGCCTCCGTGCTCCATAATTGGCGCCGAGAAGCCGAAAAGTTTGTTCCTCATCTCAAGGTCCTGGTCCTGGAAAGCGGCCTGGCCAGACACACCTTGCGCAAGCAGATTCCCCAACACGATATCATCATCACCAACTACGCCCTGCTTCGCCGCGACCTCGAGGCTCTCCAAAAGTTCGATTTCAGCGCCATCATCCTTGATGAGGCCCAATATATTAAGAACCCCTCGGCTCAGGTGACGAAGTCTGTCAAGCAGCTCCACGCCAACCAACGCCTGGCGCTCACCGGGACACCGCTTGAAAACCGACTCCTGGACCTCTGGAGTATCGTTGACTTTGTTCAACCCGGCTACCTAGGCCAGCAGGCCAAGTTCTCCGAAACCTACGAGCCCAAGGGTGAAAACGTGGATGATCAGCAAAAGATCGCCCGAAAACGCCTTTCGGCCAAGCTCCGTCCGATTCTCCTGCGTCGACTCAAGACCCAGGTCGCCAAGGATCTCCCGGAACGAATCGACGAGCGTCGCGACTGCGAATTGACCGAGGAACAGCGAAAACTCTATCTCGCGGAACTTCGCCGAAGCCGGGATCAGGTGTTCAAGGCCATGAAGCAGAAGGGATTAGCCAAGAGCAAAATGCATGTGCTCGCCGCGCTGACGCGTCTCCGCCAAATCTGTTGTCATCCGCAGCTAGTGGGCAGTGACACCGGTTCCGGAAAGACGGACACGCTGATCGAATTGTTGGAGCCCCTCCTGGCGGAGGGACAAAAGGTTCTGCTCTTTAGCCAGTTTGTTCAAATGCTTCAGATTCTGGACAAAGAGTGTAAGGCCAGAGATTTGCCCACCTACCTCTTGACCGGACAAACGAAGAATCGCATGGAAATCGTCAATGCCTTTCAAAATGACCCCGAGGCGTCGGTCTTTCTGCTCAGCCTCCGGGCTGCCGGAACCGGGCTCAATCTCACGACGGCTAGCTACGTCGTCCTCTACGATCCATGGTGGAACCCGGCTGTGGAGGCTCAGGCGATCGATCGTTCCCATCGAATCGGTCAAACCCAGACCGTCAATGCCTATCGACTCATCTCTCCAGGAACGGTGGAGGAGAAGATCTGGGAGCTCCAACAGCGAAAGGCCCAAACAATCAGCGACGTCCTGGGGGAAGAAGGCTTCGCTCGGAACCTCACTTCGAACGACCTCGAATACCTTTTCTCTGAGGAATAGTCTGAATTGAGTCTGGGAAAGCGGAGGGCTGAGGGCAAATCGGTGAGATTTCGATCAGAAACATTTGACACGGCGATGGCTTTTTGTTGTCATCGCCGTTCATTTTACGGAAGTAAGTATGTACGCGGTAATTGAAACAGGCGGGAAACAATATCAAGTGGCCGCCGGAGATCAGCTTGAGATCGAACGACTAGAAGCCGAGGCAGGGAGCTCGGTCACGTTTGATCGCGTCTTGATGGTAAACGCCGACGGCTCGGTCCGCATCGGCACCCCGACGGTGGATTCCGCCTCCGTCGTGGCTGACGTGGTCTCCCACAAGCGGGGGCCCAAAGTTACCACCTTCAAGATGAAGCGGCGCAAAGGCTATCATCTTACCAAGGGGCATCGTCAGGACATTACCGTGGTCAAGATCAAAGAAATCAACGGCTGAGGGCAGTATGGCACACAAGAAAGGACAGGGAAGTTCCCGCAACGGACGCGACAGCGCCAGCAAGCGTCTCGGGGTGAAGAAGTTCGGCGGTGAGATCGTGACGGCCGGCAACATCATCGTTCGCCAGCGAGGCTCTCGATTTCGTCCCGGTGCCAATGTCGGCGTCGGCCGGGATTGGACGCTCTTCGCACTTGCCGACGGCCGGGTTTCGTTCGAAAAGGCTAAACGACGGGTCAGCGTCGTTCCGGTGGAGACGGTGAAGGCTGGCGCTTAACTGAAGTTCAGTTCAATTTCCAAAGGGCGAGGGTTTGCCTCGCCCTTTTTTTATGTTCGTCGATGCCGTCAAAGTTTTCGTCCGGTCCGGCAATGGGGGTCGAGGGTGCGTCGCGTTTCTCAGAGAAGCCTTCCGCCCCAAGGGCGGTCCCTGTGGGGGCAACGGGGGTAAGGGCGGCGACGTCTTTCTTGAGGCAGACGGGAATCTGAACAATCTCGTCAACCAACACTACCAACCGCACCTCCACGCCAAGAACGGGGATCCTGGTGGAGGCAAGGGCAAGGACGGAAAGAATGCCAAGGACCTCGTCATCAAGGTTCCCTGCGGCACTCTGGTCTGGAGAATGCCCACTCATGAAGCGTTGGTGACAGAAGCCATGTCTGCGGCCGAATCAACGGATTCCGAGCGGCTGCGGCTCGAGATGGAACCCATCGTGGGCACCTCTGTCCTGGGCTCGCTCCAACATCATGAAGATCCTCAGTTACGAGCGGCCCAACTGGTCGGAGACCTCACCCTGCACGGCCAACGTCTGCAGTTGGGAAAAGGGGGACGGGGCGGGTTGGGCAATCGCAATTTCGCCACCGCCCGGCACCAGATGCCCCGCTTTGCCCAACCCGGCGAAAAAGGCTCGGAAGATCGTTTCTACCTCGAGCTGCGTGTCATCGCCGAGATCGGGTTCGTCGGCTATCCCAATGCGGGCAAATCGACTCTCCTCGCCGCTCTCTCGAGAGCCCGCCCCAAGATTGCCGACTATCCTTTCACGACCCTGACACCGCATATTGGAATCATCGAACACGACGATTACACCCGAACGACGATTTGCGACATTCCCGGGTTGATCGAAGGTGCCCACGCCAATGCCGGACTGGGCCACGCCTTCCTTCGGCACATCAAACGCTGCAAGGCCCTGGCCTATCTGGTTGATATGGCCGGGACCGACGGCCGAACGCCATGGGAAGACTACCGACAGCTCCGGAAGGAGCTCAAGGAATACGACCCCGAACTCCCGAAACGGCGATCCTTGATCCTGGCCAATAAAATGGACGAACCCCAAGCGGAAGAGAACCTCAAAACCTTTCGCGAAAAGATCAAGAGGGTTCGGATCCTACCCATGGCCGCGGCCTTTGACATGGGACTGGATCAGGTGAAAAAAGCGTTCCGCAAAGCGGCGAGAGAATCCTAAAGACTGATTCCTTCGGACTCGCCCTCCAAGGCCTTCGGCGGTCCCAATACCACCGAGGCAACGATCGCCTCCCGGACGGCGTTTTTCGAGCCCAGATTGATGAAAGACCGTTTCCGGCTCTGTTGGAGTCGGGTCACCTGCATGGCAGCCCCGGGAACCAGGGGTGCCGATGGTCGATCGGGAACGCTCCCCGTCGTTTGGGTCGGGGGCAGGGAATCAGACCTCTCGAGGGGTGTCGATGTCGTCGTCGCCTGAAACTCCGGCTCGCGATCCGGTGGAACCTCGGCCTGCGCGGACTCCGTCTCCGCTTCTCCCTGAAGCATCCGCCGCAAGCGCTCCTCCCAGACCGCCCTCTGATCCTCCAACTGACGCCGACGGTCCGCCTGCTCGGCCTCAATATCGTGTGGGCTCTCCTCTCCTGCCTCGACCTCCATCGAGGCCTCCTGCTCCAACCTCTGACGGGCCTTTCGCCGCTTCCCTATCCACTCCGAGATCGCCGAAATCAGCGAAATCAGAATCAGAAAAAAGATCGGGTTATCAAACACGGCTGTTGGATCCGATTCGACCGCGACGAAGGTCCGTCCGGTTTATTCGTTCGACTCTTCGGGTTCGGCCTCGGCGCTTCCGATACTATCCCTCATGGTCGTATCGGCCTGGATATTCTTCATGCGATAGTAATCCATCACGCCCATGTTGCCGCTGCGGAAGGCATCTGCCATCGCCAAGGGCACTTGGGCCTCGGCCTCAACGACTCGGGCACGCATTTCCGCCACCTTCGCCACCATCTCTTGTTCCGTGGCCACGGCCGCCGCACGACGTACCTCAGCCTGGGCCTGGGCGATGAGTTTGTTCGCCTCGGCCTGCTCGGCTTGAAGCTTGGCCCCCACATTTTCACCCACATCCACGTCAGCGATATCAATCGACAGAATCTCAAACGCGGTGTTGCTGTCCAAGGCCTTGCTCAGGACGGTATGGGAGATCATGTCGGGATTTTCCAGGACATCCTTGTAGCTGTCCGACGAACCAATGGTTGAGACGATTCCCTCGCCCACCCGAGCCACGATGGTATCCTCCGTCGCACCCCCGACAAATCGATCCAAATTGGTTCTCACCGTCACCCGCGCCCGGGCTCGAATGACAATTCCGTCTTTCGCCACGGCATCGACCGTGCCTTTGCCCACATTGGGCGAGGGACAATCAATGACCCTAGGATTAACCGATGTTTTCACCGCCTCAATCACATTCTTCCCGGTCCCTTTGGTTGCCAGGTCAATGGCACAGGCCCGGTCAAAATCAAGACGAATGCCCGCCTTTCGGGCCGCGATCAGTGCTTGGACCACCATGTCGACACTTCCACCGGCCAAAAAGTGAGTCGAGAGATCATCAATGGAAACCGGCAAACCTGATTTGATCGCCGTGATGCGGGTATTGACCAACGCACCAACAGGAACCGATCGCAATCTGAGGGCAATCAGTTCGGTGAACTCTACTCGGGCTCCCGAGAACAAGGCCCGAATCCACACACTGAAGAAATTGATTCCCAAAACCACTGCCAGAAAAGCCACCAAGGCTATCAGGCCCCCAAAAACGATCCACCCCGTATCTGCCGCAAAAAAGATTGAGCTTGAGTCCGTCATGATCTTCCTCTCTTCCTCTGTCCGCTATCTCTCGAATTTCTCCTAGACTACTGTCTGCCATCGAGAGGGGCCAAGGTCAAAAGTGATCCTCTCCCAGGATCAGGCGATTTTCTGGACCACCACGCGCATCCCCTCGACCTCGACGACCTTGACCTTTTCATCCCGGTCGATGGGTTCCCCCTCGGTGACCACATCAATATGTCGCCCCTCAAAAACAGCCGTTCCCGACGGCATGAGCGGGGTAAAGGTGACCCCCTCCTGGCCCACCAACTCCGGTCGTTCGGTCCCGATCTCGCCGATCTGACCCTCCGACACAAAGGGTTTCGCCAGACTGCTTTCGGGAAAGAATCGAAGCCAACAGGCAAAACCGATCACCAACAGGACCGTGACCCCGAGCAGGACGATCCCTCCCTGCGTCGCCCCCAGATCCCGGAAACTGAAGGCGACTCCCAGGGCAAGGCACAAAAACCCCACGATCCCCGCGATCATTCCGGGGAGAAAGATTTCCGAAACCAGGAGCAACATCCCTACCACCAGAAGGGTGACGATCACAACCATGGGGATATCATAGCCAGCCCGATTGGCCCGACAAGGGAATTGGAAATGACCCCTGCCATCTGCAGGCCCGCCGACAGAAATCGCTTCCCCTCAAGCCCTCCATTCAGGCGTCAGCCAGCATTTCCAGAGGTTGACGCTTGAGTCGTTGAAGCTCGAGCATCTGGGCCGCTTGAACCAGTTCATCCTCTCCGGCCTCTCTCGGAGCCTGAGCGAGGCGGCGAAGTTCCTCGTCGATATGAAGGTTTCGAAGTCTCAAGACAATGTCCGACAATTGCTCCTGGGGATTCGGGATTGACCGTTGTTCGGCCGCCGCCTCGGTGACCAGGCTGGTGGCCTCGCCGTTCGAGAAACTGGCCAGCAGTTCCGGAACGTCAAAGGCCTGATGCTCCACCAGGCGGTCCAGCCTGAAGATCAGCGCCTGCTTGACGTAGGGATGCCTCACCCAGTCCATGTCAAGATGCTGGAAAAGCCACTCCAACAAACTCTCCTCACTTGTTCCGACAATCAGTTTCAGGAGCCAGAATTCCAACGCCGAGGGGCGAGGCATCTCCTCTTCAACCCGATCCGCTTCCTCCGGCTCAAACGTTTCAACGGCTGGCGACGTTTTCCCTTTCGAGAATTCCCGTCGAACGGCATCCACTGAGACGCCCAGAACCTGGCTCGTCTTCTGGGCATAGGTGTCGATCAACACCGCATCGCCCGTCAGGTTCACCGAGGTTGACATCGTCTGGACGATCGCTCGACGTCCGCTGTCGCCGCCCCGGTCATGCTGGGCGCCGAGGAATTCGAGCAAATAATC
Organism: Verrucomicrobia bacterium UBA2970; assembly: GCA_002348345.1. GTDB lineage: Bacteria > Verrucomicrobiota > Verrucomicrobiia > Limisphaerales > AAA164-E04 > UBA2970. The sequence continues at coordinate 5,193 of DEAY01000215.1, read as the reverse complement.
AAAGTAGCCTGCTCCCTCATGAATCAATCGTTGAAACGCCTCGGTGCCCTCCTCCCGGATGTAGCTGTCGGGATCGTGGGGCCGCGGCAGGGTCGCCACCCTGACGGCCACGCCGGCGGCCAACAAATCATCGAAGGATCGCTGAATGGCTTTTTGACCGGCCCCATCCGAGTCAAAACACAGCACCACCTCTGGCACATGTCGCTTCAGCACCCGGGCATGCTGGGCGGTCAGCGCCGTCCCTTGCGGGGCGACGACGTTCTTGATGCCGTTGACATGACAAGCGATGGTATCCAGCTGGCCTTCACACACCACCATCATCCCGGCTTCCGAGGCCGCCCGACGCGCTTTGTCCAGGCCAAACAACACTTGGCTCTTCTTGAAGACCAGGGTCTCCGGGGAATTGACATACTTGCCTCCCCGCTCCGAGTCATCGATCACCCGACCGCTGAACGCGATCACGCGGCCGTAAGGATCGGCGATCGGAAACATCAGGCGCTTGCGAAATCGATCGTAGAAATGCTGGCTTCCTTCCTTGCGGGTCACCAGGCCGGTTTGTTCAAGGAAGGCTTCCTCGTAACCCTTCGATCGCGCCCAATTCACCGTGTCATCCCACCTCTCCGGGGCAAATCCTATCTGGAATTGTTCCACCGCCAGATCGCTGATGCCTCTTTTGGAGAGATAGTCGCGGCCCGGTTTTCCCTGCTCATCGTTCAGTAGCAGCTGGTGCCACCGCCGGGTTAATTCCTGGTGGATCTTGTAGAGTCGCTCCTTCTTCGACCCTTGCTCCGGATCTGCCGCTCCCCGCTCCCATTCCCACGGAATCCGGGCCCGCTCCGCCAGTCGCTTGGCGGCCTCCATAAAGCTGAGGTTCTCGTACTCCTGAACGAACGTGAACACGTCACCGCCCTTGTGACATCCAAAACAATGAAAGATCTGTTTGGCGGGATTGACGTTGAAACTAGGCGTCTTTTCACGATGAAACGGGCACAAGGCCATGAAGTTTGCGCCCGCCCTCTTGAGCGGAAAGTAGCCGTTGATGACATCGACGATGTCATTCGCCTCCCGAATGCGTTCCTTCAGTTCGCCTCCAAAGGTTCCCGCCATGGCTCCCCCCTTCAATCAGAGGCACTTAGCCAATACCGAATGGAAACTGCATTGGGATAATTGGGATCCAAATTCAGGACCTTCTGGTAGTGCTGCCGGGCCCGCGCTCCATCGCCTATCTTTTTCGCATAGAGGGTCGCCAGGGTGAAATGGGCATGGACATCATCGGGAAAACTGCTCAGCAGGGAATTCAACTCGGTCGCCGCTTCGCTGTGGTGACGGCCCTGTTCCAGCGCCAACGCGAAATTGTATCGGGCGTTTCGGTCGCCGGGATTGATGGCCAGCGCGTTTTCATAGGCATCCAAGGCGGTTTCGGTGAGTCCCGACCGTATGGCGGCAAGCCCCATGTTGTAGTGGGCCGCAAAAAAGGCGGGATCCCGGGACACCGCTTCACGATAGGCCAGGATCGCCTCCGATTCCTGACCCGTCTTGAAGGCCTCGTTGCCTTGTTGAAAATAGGGACTTGCTTGCTTGCGATCCCCAGCAACCGGGGTGAGGGGACGACGGTATTCATAGGTAAGGCTCGGGACCCGACCGACACGGTTCTCTTCCGAGGCCTCGCTCGGTTCGTTCGAACCGGCCCCCTGATTCCGAAACAGGGTTCGCCCCACCGAAATCCCCATTCCCGATCGACGTGTCTCCACGGTGCGCCAACCCGAATCGGAAATCGCCTCATCATCGCGGGGTTCCGGCCGAGACTCTGCCACGACAAATTCGGGCTCCAGCGGCGGTATACCAACCTTTTCGAAGACGATTTCCGGTTGGTTTTCTTTCGACCCGGGGTCCGGTCGAGCCATTTCCACCTCCTCTGCTCGGGCCTCCGCCTCCGAGGTTTCACCGGAGGTTTCCTGGGCTTCGACCGGCGGATCGGGTTCGACGATGACCACTTCAGCCGCTTCCTCCTCATTCCCTTCATTCAATGGGGGCTCCGCGCCCTTGCTTACGTCTTCAGGGGACTCATTCGATCGGACGACTTCGTCGGGGCCTGGTTTTTGATCCTTCTCCTGAGGCGTTTCCGGGGCGACGTCCGATGGCTCGGGCTCACCCGTTTCTAATATCGCCTCCGTCTGTCCTGCCGCTGCGACTTCTTCCTCTGCTTGAACCCCTTCCTCCTGAACCATCGACCGGGGTGCCAGGGCCTCCTCGATCGCCGCCGCCGCCGCCTTGACCTGAGCGCTTTTCTCACTCTTGGGGTCCAGGAAGAGGAAGCGGCGGTATTTCTTGAGGGCCAGGGGAAGATCGTTGAGATAGTGATGAGCGACCACGGCTTGATTGAGATAGGCGGGACCAAAGCGATCATCCTGCTCGATCGCCGTATTGAAGTAATGGAAGGCTTCCCGCCCATTTCCGCGATACAATCGAATCAGTCCCAACCCGTTCCAGGCCTCCGGAAAGGCCCGGTTCCGTTTCAACGCCGCCTCGAAGGATTCCTCCGCTTCATTGAGCCGGCCATCCCCCAACTGGGCCGAGCCCAGTTTGACGCTCACCTGCGGATCCCCTTCGGCCATGATTGCGTAGGTCTTGAACTGGTCCTCCGCCGCTTGAAATTCTTCGTTCTCCAGCAACAAACACCCCAGGTTGTAGCGCGCGGCCAACAAGTCGACATTCAATTCGATCGCCCTCTTGTAAGCCTTGGTCGCCGCTGCGGATTCGCCCGCCTTGTGATGGGCTAAGCCCAGGAAATTCCAAGCCTCGGGATGGTCGCCCAACAGATCGGTCGCCTCTTGGAACCGACGGATGGCAGCCGGGTATTCTCCCGCCTCCAATAGGATTTCACCCTCGAGAAGGGCGGCGGGACCCGGCGGCGTGCACCCCACCCAAGATAACACGAGCCACCCCGCCACCCATACCGGCGCCAGGCGATCTGCTATTTTGGTGGCGTTCATTAAACACGGTTGGTAGCATCCCGCTCCCGACGAGTCAAGGGGCGCTCGATGCGATGCGCCGGTCTGGTCCGATTCCATGCAACTGAGTTTCCAGCGGTCGAACCTTCGGTCCATGAGGACTTTGGTCTCCGTCCTATGGGTTCCCTTTCTCATCTCGGGCCTCGACGCCCAATCTTCCGACCTCTCGGATCCGCCGCTGGCCGCAAATTTCTCCGCCCAAGCCGTCTTTGTTCACCATCCCCAAGCCACCGAAACCTATATCCCTCAAGCCCCGATCGTAGAACGGATGGTGGACCAGGGCCTTGGTCAGCTCTGGGGAACCCCGTCGACGAGGGAAGGGTGGCGCCAACGGATCACCCCCTCCGATACCATCGGATTACGCATTCACTCCTCCACCGGCAAGACGAGTGGCTCCCGACCCGCCGTGGTGGCAGCCATCATTCAAAGCCTCATCAACGCCGGTCATCCCGCCGGTCAGATTATCGTGTGGGATCGACAGCTGTCTTCTCTTCGAGCCGCAGGTTACCTCTCCCTGCGAGATCGATTCGGCGTCCGCGTGCTCGGGGCCCGGGATCTCGGCTACGACGGCGATGCCTCTTACGAATCTCCCCTTATCGGGACCCTGATCTGGGGTGACCACGAATTCGGAGAAAAAGGCGAGGGGAAGGGAAGGCGCTCCTTCGTCTCCTCCCTGATCACCCAACAAATCTCCAAGATCGTCAATATCGTTCCCCTCCTCAACCACAACCGGGCTGGCGTCAACGGCTGCCTCTTTGGCCTGGCCATGGCCAGTGTCGACAACACGCTTCGTTTTCAGGTGGAGCCGAGCCGCCTGGCCGTGGCGATTCCTGAGATCAATGCCTTACCCGACCTGGGGGACCGGGTCATCCTCAACGTGGTCGATGCCCTGATCGCCCAATATCAGGGGGAAACCCAGGGACGCCTCCAGGATTCCGTGGTTCTCAACCAACTCAGATTCAGCACCGATCCGGTCGCCCTTGATTGTCTCTCGCTCGAAGCACTGACGGACCTCCGACGACTGAAGGGGATTGAACCCGGACCGGATTATCGCGAGCTCTACGAGAACGCCAGTTTGCTCGAACTCGGCGTCAGTGATCTTTCGTCGATCCGGGTCACGCATTCCAGCAACCCTTGAGCATCATGGCCGACCGTTTGATTGGGATCGAGATCGGAGGCACCAAACTCCAGATCGTTCGGAGCGCATCGCCCCCTCGAATCGACTCCCGATACCGCGCCACGGTCGATCGCCGACGCGGTGCGGAGGGGATCATGGCGGCAATCGAAACCGGAATCAATGACCTCTGTGGCGATCATTCCCCCAGCGCCATCGGGGTCGGCTTCGGCGGTCCCATTGATCCCCGAACCGGGAGAATCGTCTGTTCCCATCAGATCGAGGGTTGGGACAATTTCTCGCTGGGCGACTGGCTCAACGCTCGATGGTCCGTTCCCTTCCTCGCCGACAACGATGCCAACACGGCCGCCTTGGCCGAGGCTCTTCATGGAGCGGGTCAAGGGTTTGATCCGGTCTTCTACATCACCCTTGGCAGCGGAGTCGGCGGCGGCCTGGTCCGCTCCGGTCACGTCTATCACGGCCATGTTCCGGGTGAATCCGAGATCGGTCATCTCCGTCTCGACCGTCGGGGTCTCATCGTAGAGGAATCCTGCTCGGGATGGGCTGTCGACCGCAAGGTCTCGGAAGCCATCGCCGCCGACCCGGGCGGCGGGCTTTCTCTTGCCCGCCAACAACTCGGCGGGCCTCCCGCTGCGGCGCTGGGGCACGCCCTGACTCAGAGCGACCCGATGGCCCGAGACATCCTCGAGCACACCTCCGACGACCTCGCCTTCGCCTTGTCCCACGTCGTCCACCTTCAACACCCCGAAACCATGATCCTGGGTGGAGGCCTATCCCTCCTGGGCGAGCCTTTGTTGGAAGCCGTTCAATCGAAACTTCCTCAATACGTGATGAGGGCTATGCACCCCCCTCCGAAGCTGCAGTTGGCTTCTCTCCACGAGGCGGCCGTCCCGATCGGGGCCCTGACTCTCGCGGAACAGGCCGCGGCTAGGGCCATGTCACCGTAGGATACTTTTGCTTCCACCGATTCTTCAGGCTGGGATACTCCCGAGCCTTGAAGCTGATCCAGTCCTGGGTTCGCGACAATTCTTTCCCCTTCGGTACTCC
>DEAY01000174.1 GCA_002348345.1 Verrucomicrobia bacterium UBA2970 | reverse complement strand
CCCATCGGCACGACGACTACATCGAGCTCATGGAAACAGAATCCGTCCCCGTTGCTTACGGGGAACATGAGCAAGAGGAGCAAGGCTTCCTCGATCTCATCGAACGAAAGGCGGTCCATTACGTTCAAATGGATGTCTGCTGCCAAGGCGGCATGGCCATGGGAAAACGGGTCATGGCGTCCGCCCAAAAGCACGGCATCCGGTTTGCCTTTCACAGTTGGGGGAATGATCTTGAGGTCCTGGCGGCGGCCCATCTGGGCATCTGTTGGCCCGAGACCACCGTCGAGTGGCTTGAGTATCCCTGTTATGCGAACGACGGAAAGGCGGGGATGTATCCCTTTCCCATCGCCCAGGAAATCCTCGAAGACCGTCTCGAGATCACGAAGGGATTCCTCGATGTCCCGTCAGGACCAGGGCTTGGCATCGAGGTCAATCTCGACCTCGAAAAGAAGTATCCCTTTCAGCCGGGTCCCTGGTCCTATTTCAAGCTCGAGGATCCTCCGAGCGAAGTCGCCGTGACCGGAGACCACAGCATTCAATGGGTGGATACGAAGTGAGATTGGAGCGCCCCCTCCGCGCCCGTCCACTCACCCATGCGAGTTAGTAGAAGCTCGTCCAGTTGCCATAGTGGCGCCAAACGATATTCGGCCGTCGGGCAATCTCGGCATGCCCGTCGACAAAGGCCTTGCTGATCGATTCCGCCCCCGCCCCCTGAATCTGAAATCCGGAATCCCCGGCCCGGGTGGGGTGCCCTCCGAAGGCCTTTGAGAGATCGCGTATGAAACCGCTATGGTAAAGGGTATCGGTGACAATGGGGCTGGTGGCCGCCCCCCGATCTTCCAACCGGGTCGGCCACCCCTCGACGAGCGAATTGGTGTTCACCTGTGAAGTCGACGGCATCACCTTAAACCCCGCCACCCCAGAACGAGGCACCCACCAACTGTGTTGCATGATGGCAAAACCGAAGGTCCACCGCCGTTCATAATAGTCTCGGAGATCCTCATTGTCTCCGATCGAGCGACCGGTCTTCTCTCGCATCCATTGGTCCGCTTCCGCGAACTCGGCCGGTCGAGCGGGACAAAAAAACATGGGCACGCTCAACCCGTAGGTCTGCAGGGACGACACCATTTGATGGGCAACATCCCAGGGATTGTTGCCAATGTCGTCGTAGCTGGGGAGGCGTCCCCGTGAATCGTCGAGGCCGTAAAGGTTGGCCGCGATCGCCCACTGCCGAAAATGAGACAGACAATTCGTCTCCCTGGCTTTTCGCTTCGCTTTGCTCAGCGCAGGGAGAAGGAGGCTCGCGAGAATCGCGATGATGGCAATCACCACCAACAGCTCGATCAAGGTAAACGCGCTGCAGGTCCCGGGGAAAGGCGGACGCGATCCTGGATTGGGAGTCGCCTTCCCCTTCGCCGGATTCTGGACTCGGTTCGATGTCATAGCCCCTTCCAAGCTTAAAACAGATCCCCCCCTTCCTCTAATGAATACTCAAGGATTCATACCGTTGCTCTTGGAAGAGCCGGCGGTTTGAGCTGAAGGAACCGGAATGGGTTTTGGAAAGAAAGTTCCTCAAGTATGTGAACGCTCCGGAAGCCTCCCCTTTGCCAACAAAGTGACTCACCCGAGCCCCCTGACTGGATCAGACCGGGAGGAGCCCGAACGGATGCCCCTTCGGAAGGATCTTGCTTGCGAAACAGCCTAGGCGCCCACTCGATAGGGGCTTGTCAAAAGGCCTACTCCCCACCTTTCGGGAAAAAAGGGCTCACGGGCCCTCCAGAACCTCCCTCTAGTCCAGAAATCTCACCTGCCCCGTGCTCACATCATACACGGCACCGACGACTTTGACTCTGCCTTCATCGACCAACCGTCTCATTGCGTGACTGCGTTCCACGATATCCCGCATGGTTTCTCTCACATTGAGCTCGATCACTCGATTACTGAACGCCTCGTTAGCCGAAGTCCGATCCTCGGTGGTCGATGTTTCCTTGGCGATCGAGCGTTCGATGACCGAGGTGATCTCCGTCAAGTAATCGCACCCCGTCGCCTCTTTCGGATCCGAGCCCTGGGAGACAAAATCGATTGAAGCATTCACCGCGCCGCAGCGGGTGTGCCCCATCACGAGAAGCAACTTGGCACCGGCGACCGCACAGCCATATTCGATGCTTCCCAATTCCTTTTCGGCCGCAACATTGCCGGCTACTCGAACACTGAAAATATCTCCTAGGCCCACATCAAAAATTTGTTCGGTGGCAATCCGGGAATCCATGCAGGCCAGAACCACCGCTAGCGGAAACTGCCCCTGAGAAGTCACCCCAATTTGCCGGTGGGAATCCCGTGCCACGGGCTCGCCTTTGACAAAGCGATCGTTCCCTGCTCGCAGCATCTCCACCACCTGGGAAGGAGTGGCATCCGCCTGAACTTCAGAAGTCGTGACATCGACATACTGAATTCGATCGTTCACCTGATAGCGGTTTTTGAAACCCTCCAAGCTCAGCTTGACATCACGAACGGGTGCCACTTCCCTTTCAAAGTCGGTGATTAGATCCATGATATCCGGATCGATATACTCCGTCTTTCGAGCATCAATCACCACATGACCGCCCTTGGGCACTTCACTCAGTGCGGAGGAGAGCGAGGCGCGATTCAAGAAACTGATTTGATTGGCCAATTCGATTCGCATCACTTCACCTCCCACGTGTTTCTCAACAATCCGCCTCAAAGGGTGAGAAAAATTGCTGCGAAGAATGAAACCGAGTGCAATGACCATCCCAATCCCAATCCCCACTAACAGATCGGTCACCAAGATCGCAACAATCGTCCCAATGAAAGGGAAAAACTGATTCGCTCCCTGCCCCCAAAGACGCTTAAATTTTGCCGGACCAGCCAGCTTGAATCCGGTCACCATGAGAATCGCGGCCAAGCACGATAGTGGAATTCGATTCAAGACTCCTGGAAATAAAGCAACCAGTATCAGGAGCAAAACCCCATGGATAAAGCAAGAGACCCGTGTTTCGGACCCCGAGGTCACGTTGACTGAGCTCCGAACAATGACCGATGTCACTGGCAAGCCTCCCAACAACCCTGAAGTCATATTCCCGACCCCCTGCGCGACCAACTCACGATTGGGAGGAGACACCCGCTTCTTACGATCCAAATTGTCTACCGCCTCCAGGTTCAACAAGGTTTCTAGACTTGCCACGATTGCAATCGTGATGGCGGCAATGTAGACTCCTGCTGACGATAGGACTGACCAAGTGGGTCTGGGTAAGGCATTAAACAACCCTCCTAAGCCGTCGGTGACGGGGACCTGAACGAGGTGACTTACGCCGATGGGCAACGCGCTTGGATTCTCCTCATTACCCGCTCCCCCCATCATCCGGAATAGCTCCCCCAGCAACACACCCATGACCACCACGGCCAGCGGTGCCGGGATGCCCGTCCTTTTCAAAGGAGAGCGATCCCAGAGGATCAGCGCGAAAAGAGAAGTCACCCCAACAATCAGCGCGCCAATATGAATGCTCGCTAACGTGGCCTTCAGCTCGGTGAAGGTGTTCTCTCCGTCCTGTTGAACAAACCCGAGATCCCCCATCCAATCCGGGTCGTGCCCAAACAGATGGGGGAATTGCTTGAGGATCAGAATGAGTCCAATGGCAGCCAGCAACCCCTGAATCACGCTTGAGGGAAAAAAAGCAGCCAACGAACCGGCCTTAATAATCCCAAGAATCACCTGAATGATGCCAGCAATAAAGACGGCGACCAAAAACGCCTCAAAACTTCCCAACGCCTCTAGTTGGGCAATCACCACGGCAGTCAATCCGGCCGCCGGCCCACTCACACTGGTATGGGACCCACTCAACCACGAAACCAGAAGGCCTCCAACCACACCCGCAATCAACCCAGACAGAGGAGGCGCATCAGACGCAACCGCGATTCCCAAACACAATGGAAGCGCAACCAGAAAAACGACTATCCCCGAGGATAAGTCCCTAGGAAATAACTTCCAATATGACCCATTACTTTCACTCATGATTCGCCACTAAGTGTTTACTTGAACGCTATCTTCCTATCTGATTTTAAGCATGCGATGAGTAGCAACTCGCTACACATCTTACCATTCGAACCAATAAAATTACCACTTCGCCATACAACCACTTTCCCCTTGCTGCTAGTGTCTACGTGATTAGCAGTGATCGTCAAATCGATAGCTCCTTGACGTGGCACGTGACTCCAAACGACAGATCTACATCATGACAATTGAACACCCTTTTCTCCCGTCCCCAATTTATTTTAACAGATTACCTTGCTACAAGACAGAACTCTCCTAATCGGGAAATAGTGAAAGGCCAGCTAGCTGGCAGCCGATTAGTGAGCCCTCGAGCAGGAATTGACTGACGGCGCTTTAAGTTCGTATCCCAACATCTTTTAGGCCATCCTTTTCGAGGAGACACCAATACCAAAAGGCAATGTTACAAGAAAGTCGGCGAAAAGTTCGAACGCTGACGCCCACCGCCCTTTCGACGGGAGCCGGCAACCACTGACGACGATCACCATTGAAGGCTCGACTCCTCATCATCATTCTGGGAGCCATCATCACGGCAAACACCATTCATTGGATCCAGGAAAAGCAAGCCCTCCAAGAGCGCCAAAGATTCGACAATCGCTTCCGCGACGGCGGCCCCCGCCCCCGTTTGGGAGAGACACCGCCCCGCCCACCTGGGAGGCGTCCAGGTCATATGGGGGTTCGCCAACTCAAGGGCCAATTTGATCAGGACGGGGATGGCGTCCTCGACGATCAGGAACGCAAACGGGCCCGCCAGGCCGCCAGACAGGGTCGCGGCGGCGGACGAGCGTTTCCTGCTTCCCCTCCCGAGGCGAAGGAAAACGGACGGGGTCGGAACTTGGGGGTAGACGACGTGACCGCTCATCCCACGGCGGATCTCTACGACCCCAGCGTGCTACGCACCCTGTTCCTGGACTTTGAGAACGACGATTGGGAGGCCGAACTGTCCGACTTCTGGAAAACCGACGTCGATGTGCCTGCTCAGCTTTCCGTGGACCGGACCCCGATCGGCACAATCGGGGTTCGATTTCGCGGCACATCGTCATTCTTCACGGTCGCACCGGGACAGAAGAGATCCATGAATCTTGCCATTGACTACGGCCAGTCGAAACAGCGTCTTCATGGCTACAAAACTCTCAACCTCCTGAACGCACACACCGACCCGACCTTTCTTCGATCCGTGCTCTTCAACCACATTGCCGGTCACTATCTTCCTTCACCCCAGGCCAACTTTGTCCACCTGGTGATCAACCGCGAAAGCTGGGGGATCTATGTCAACTCGGAACAATTCAACAAGGACTTCCTCAGCAAGCACTTTAAAACCAGGAAAGGCGTCCGATGGAAGATGATGCCCAATCCCAGAGGAGGAAATGGCTTGGCCTACGAGGGCGACCGGATCAGTGCCTACGAAGGACGCTATGTCATGAAGTCCGATGGGGGAGATGCCGACTGGCATCAGTTGATCCGAGTCTTCAAGGTCCTCAATAAGACGCCCCCTGAAGACTTGGTCGACGCCCTCAACCCGATCTTCAACATCGACCGGGCCCTCTGGTTCCTCGCCTTGGAGAACGTCTTTGTCGACAACGATGGCTACTGGGTCAGAGCCAGCGATTTTTCCATGTACACCGATCCCGACGGGCGTCTTCAT
>DEAY01000002.1:4393-9338 GCA_002348345.1 Verrucomicrobia bacterium UBA2970 | reverse complement strand
GAGATCCTGACCGACCCGTCCTACAAGGCCCAGATCGTGACCATGACATACCCTCAGATTGGAAATTATGGGGTCAATGATCTGGATATGGAATCCTATCAGGCCCACTTATCGGGCTTTGTCATCCGGGAACTTTCACCGATTGTGAGTAATTGGCGTGCCGATCGGAGTTTAGACGATTATTTGAAGGCGGAGGGAATTCCCGGCCTGGAACGAATTGACACACGAGCCTTGACCAAGAAGCTGAGGGTGGCCGGAGCCATGAAGGGCTGTTTGGTGGTGGGCGAGTCGCTGAGCGACGCCGATGCTGTGACTCGGGCCAGGGAATGGGAGGGTTTGGTTGGCGTCAATCAAGTGGCCAAGGTGACCCATCAGTCTGCGTTTGATTGGGACGAAAGTGGGGAGGCAAGTGGTGAATTTCGGTTGACGTCCGGACCTTCTCGGGAGGAGGACCCTCGCCAGTTGCGACATGATCTGCCCGAGGCGGACATCCCGATTGTCGCCCTGGACTTGGGCATGAAGTACAATATCCTCCGTCGCCTCCGACAGCATGGGTTTCATTCTCATGTGATGCCGGCGGGGGCAACCTCGGAGGAGGTCCTGGCGCGTCGGCCTGCCGCGGTGTTCTTGTCAAATGGACCGGGTGATCCTGCCGCGGTGACCAATGTCATCACGACCGTCCGCGAGTTGATTGCCCACGGAGTCCCGATTTTCGGGATCTGTCTTGGGCATCAAATGCTCGGGTTGGCCCTCGGCGGGAAAACCTTCAAGCTAAAGTTTGGTCATCGTGGAGCCAACCAACCTGTCAAGCATCTCGGAACGGGAAAAATAGAGATTACCTCCCAGAACCACGGATTTGCCCTCGATGGGGAATCGTTGCCCCAAGAGGTGGAAGTTGATCGAATTAATCTGAACGATCGCACTGTCGAAGGGCTTTCACACAAGAGGAAACCGATCTTCAGCGTCCAGTATCACCCGGAGGCTTCGCCCGGTCCCCACGATTCTAATTCGCTCTTCGCTGAATTTCGTGCCATGGTCGAGTTGTCCTGAATGAAAGGGGAAGTGGCGTGCGACCAGGACATTACGGGAATTAGGGGAGGAAGTATGGAGTTAGCTATGAGAACCGAATAAAACGGTTTGACTTGGGGAATACTCCCTGGATAATGCGGATTTCATCCAAACCGGTTATGGCCAAACTCGTCGTTTTAAGTGAAGGATTCTCGGGGAAGACGTACGAACTCAAGACGGACAAGACGACTATTGGCCGTGTTGAGGACAATTCGTTCTCCATACCGGAAGGTTCTATTTCAAGCCACCATTGCGAGGTGAACCTCAAGGGGGGCAAAGTCTACGTCAAAGACCTGGGTTCGACGAATGGGACATTCATTAGTGATCAGCAGGTGAAGGCTGAAGCCGTTTTGCCTGCAGGTAAGATTCTCCGCCTAGGTCAAGTCGAGATTCGGTTGGAAACAGGCGAAAAGGCATCAGAAGGCTCGGATGTCGAGAAAACCGTCGTTCTCAAGCAGGGGGGAGTGAAGTTGGGAGAGCTGGAGAAGGGGACTCAGACGGTCTCCTTTGGAAAAGACAAGCCCTTTGCCAAGAAATCAAATAAGATCAACAAGATCTTCATTGTGGCCGGTTCCATTTTGTTTGCCTTGATAGCGGGGTGCATCGCCTACGCGGTCATTCAGCTTAAGGGAAACTAGCTCACCTCCCTTCAGGGCTGTTTTTTGATCCTTTTTTGTTTTTCCTCGATCTGATTGCGGTCTCGAAGAGTCGCGGTTCAGGTTCTTATTCCGGTCCTGCCGCTCCCGTCCATCGGGTTTAACGGAGGGTGGATGCCCCGGCCAGGGTTCGGTCGCAAGCCGGAGTGTTCCTCTTTTTAGCGGCGGCCACGCTTTTTGTTCTTACCGACGCCCGCCCCGGGGGCGTGGACTTTGGCCGCCACTTTGAGGCGCAAGGCATTGAGACGGATGAACCCGGTGGCATCATCCTGGTTGTAGGCATCCGTGGGATCGGCTTCCATGGTGGCGATCTCGGGGTGGTAGAGACTGAGCATCGATTTGCGGCCGGCAGCAATGATGTTTCCCTTGTAGAGTTTCACCCGAACACTTCCCGAGACGTTTTTCTGGCTCTCCTCGACGAGGGCTTGGAGCGCCAGGCGTTCCGGGGCGAACCAAAAGCCGTAGTAGACCAACTCGGCGTATTTTGGAATCAACGAATCGCGCAGGTGCATCACCTCTCGATCCATGGTGAGGCTTTCGATCTGGCGATGGGCGAAGTGAAGGATCGCGCCTCCCGGGGTCTCATAAACGCCCCTTGACTTCATTCCAACAAATCGATTCTCCACCATATCAACCCGTCCGATTCCATGCTTGCCCCCTAACTGGTTGAGGCGTTTCATGACCGCCAGTGGCGACATGGCCTTTCCATTGATGGCGACGCAGTTGCCTTGTTCAAAGTCGAGGGTGACGTATTGAGGCCGGTCCGGCGCATCCTCCGGCGAGACGCTGAGTTTGTACATGGCCCGATGGGCGGGAGCCGAGGCATCCAGCCAAGGATCCTCGAGGATGCCGGCTTCGAAGGAGATATGGAGGAGGTTGCGATCCATTGAGTAGGGTTTTTTGGCACTCGCTTCGACCGGGATCTTTTTTTCGCGGCAATACCGAATCATTTCGGCCCGGCCGGGAAATTGGTGACGAAAGGCCTCGTCTCGCCAAGGCGCGATGATCTCGATGTCGGGGCCGAGCGCCGCCGCTGCTAGTTCGAAGCGGACTTGATCATTCCCCTTCCCGGTGGCGCCATGGGCGAGTGCTTGGGCCCTTTCCTTCTTGGCGACCTCGACCATCCGCTTGGCGATGAGGGGGCGGGCAATGCTCGTGCCCAGAAAGTATTGCCCTTCATAAATCGCGCCTGCTTGCATCATGGGGTAGATGAAGTCCCGCGCGAATTCCTCCTGGAGATCGTCAATATAGACCTTTTTGGCTCCAGTTGCTTTCGCTTTCTTGTCGAGCCCTTTCAGCTCCTCTTCCTGGCCGATATTGGCGCAAAAGGCGATGATTTCGGCTTGATACTGTTCTTTGAGCCAGGAAACCAGAACCGATGTGTCGAGGCCTCCGGAATATGCGAGAACGATCTTCATTGCGGATGATTTACGGGAAAGGAGCTCCTCAGGCCAAGATCAAAATAGGAGATTGGCGGGATGGCGGCCTCTGCTCCAGCGGGTCATGCTCCATCTCCATGCAGCGACGAGCGGTTTCCATGCTCGGTGGCAGGCGCCGGCGCGGAGGCTGGGAAGCCGGAGGGATGATTCTTTTGATGGACCCGGTAGAGATCCAGCAGTGAGAAGAGGTTGGGCGGAAGGCTGTCGGGGTAGGGCGTCATGTTTCTTGTCAGATCGTTCATCCCTGCCGCTTCGAGGACGGGTTGTTCAGGGTAGATCTCACGGGAAACCCAGTTGAGAAACTTCATGCAGCGAAACCCGTCGAACCATTGGGTCAATCGACGCTGGTACTGCTCGAGGCTACTCGTGTTGGCAAGGATCTCACACTGGACGCGTTCGACGTGTTGGTTTTCCAGAAACGTGGCGATCGATGTCGGGAGCGAATCACGGAGGAGAGGCCCGGTTGGAGAGGGGATTTGTTGAAGGTTTTGGAGGACGTGCATCCAAGCCGCCAGATCGCGGAAAGCCTGGAAGGAATAGCTCACCGGTGGTCTCCCATCCAGGGTTTGACCAATCGCACGCCCGGTGCCGAAGGGAACCCGGTGCGAGGCTCGGGGCGAAGGATAAACCGTTGCCTCGGTGAGTTCGGTGACTCGATTGTGGGTCATGAGTTTGTGAAGAAAGTAAAAATCCTCACCCGCCTTTCGCCGGTTCATCCCGCCGTGGCGAAGATAGGAACGAACCCGAATGGCCATGGACGAGCCGATCGTGTGAAGGGCATAGGGGAAGCGAGCCCAGCGGAGCGCTTCGATGTAATAGCGCAAGTGAAGCTCGTAGGCCGCCGCCGCCGCGTATTGTCGAGACGGGAGCGGGCCTTGGAGCGGGTGCTCGAAATGAGTACTGCAGGCAACGCTCTCGGGATTCGCTTCAAAGTGGTGAGCGTAGGCTGCCAGAAGGTTGGGAGAGCAGCTACAATCGGCGTCGTAGCAAATGAGAAGACCGTTGTGGAGATGGCCTGCCTGGGCCAATCGATGGGCACCCTCGTCCATCCCCAGTTTACGCGCGAGTCCGACCCCGGCATGCTTGGGGGGGAGGTCGGGAAAATCGAGGAGATGATACCGGTGCGGACTGTTTGTCTGCGCGGCGATCCATTTTTCTGCTTGAAGGCGAGTGGCGCGGTTCTGTTGATGAATCGCCTCGGCATCATCTGGGGACGCATTAAACACGAGCAGGATCTCCGTCCAGCCTTGTGGAGTTCGACAGTTTTCCAGACTCTCGAGGCAGGGAATCAGATCGGGTTCGTCATGAACCGGAATAATGACGATCAGACGGACTGCCTTGTCAGGAGACTCCCGGAGGGTGGGAGGGCGAGCATGGAATCGCTTCCGGTAGTGGGCGAGAAGCTCGGTATCGTTGATTCGGGCCACGGCTAGCGCTGGGGATCAGTTGTTCTCGAGGGAGGGCACGAGGCCCCGATGCGAATCAGAAATAAAAAAACTCGATCAAGACTTGCCCCACCTCGAATCCTGCATAAAGTTCCCCCCATGTTAGGAAAGTTCTTAGCCGCTTGTGGTGTTTATTTGGTGCTGGGAGCGGTGATTGGATGGTGCATTTTGTTCGTGATGCGCCCCGAGGGAGCCAAGATCTGGCCGCTCTGTCTGGTCATGGTTGGCTACCTGGTCGCCTTTACAAAGATTGGTTGCACGGAGCACTAGCCCTTCCCTTGGTTCGGGTGGCCGCTCTTCGGGCCGTTGGCGCGGTCGATGGGCTCTAGCAACCCAG
>DEAY01000002.1:0-4036 GCA_002348345.1 Verrucomicrobia bacterium UBA2970 | reverse complement strand
TCCTGCTTCCGATTTGAGGAGTGGGTCCTTCGTTTCTAAGCTAGGATTGGAAAGGCGACTTTGCCCGCCACGTCGGTCAGGCGGAAATCCCGTCCCTGGAACCGGTAGGTGAGGCGTTCATGGTCGATCCCGAGACAGTGCAGGATGGTGGCATGGAGATCGTTGATGTGGACGCCGTCTTGGACAATGTTGTAAGCAAAGTCGTCCGTCTGGCCAAAAGTCATTCCCCCCCTGATGCCTCCCCCCGCCATCCAGATGCTGTAGCATCTGGGGTGGTGATCCCGTCCAAAACTTTGCTTGGTGATGTCCCCCTGGCTGTAGGCAGTGCGGCCAAACTCCCCGCCCCAAATTACCAGGGTCTCATCGAGAAGGCCTCGTTGCTTGAGGTCTGAGAGGAGAGCGGCCGAGGCCTGGTCGGTATTCTTTGCCTGACTTCGAATCCCGTTGGGCAGGCCGCCATGATGATCCCAGTCCCGGTGGAGGAGCTTGATGAACCGGACGCCTCGCTCCGCCAGGCGTCGAGCAAGGAGGCAGTTGTTGGCGAAGGACGGCTTCTCCGGATCGGCGCCATAAAGATCAAGAACGGCCTGTGGTTCTGTCTTCAGGTTCATGAGATCCGGAACGCTGGTCTGCATCCGATAAGCCAATTCGTATTGTTCAATCCTGGTGAGAATCTCAGGATCGCCGATCCTCTCATGCTGCAACTGGTTGAGCGCCTGCAACCGGTCGAGCATCCGTCGTCGGGTCGGTCCGTTCAGCCCGGGGGGATTGGAAACGTAGAGGACCGGATCGCCTTGTGAGCGGAACTGCACACCTTGATGGCTGCTCGGTAGAAATCCATTGCCCCAATAGCGTGATTGGAGGGATTGTCCCCCCCCGCCCGAAATCATGACGACGAAGGCGGGCAAATTTCTGTTCTCCGAACCGAGTCCGTAGGAGGTCCAGGCGCCGAGGGTGGGCCGGCCCGGTTGTTGGTGGCCGGTGTAAAGGTAAGTCACCGCGGGGTCGTGATTGATCGGATCGGTGTGGACGGCTCGCAACAGGCAAATATCGTCTGCCATCTTGCCGATGTTTGGAAGGACCTCCGAGAACGCGGTCCCTGAGTTGCCGTGGCGGTGGAATTGGAAGGGGCTCCCCACGCAAAGGTGATACTTTTGTCCGCTCGTCATTCCGGTGATCCGCTGCCCGCGGCGGACGGAATCCGGTAAGGGTTCACCGGTCATTTCGACCAGTTTCGGTTTGGGATCGTAAAGATCGATGTGTGACGGGGCTCCCGATTGGAAGAGGTAGATCACTCGTTTGGCTTTGGGCGCGAAATGCAAGGGATCGACGGCACCGCGATTTCGCCTCAGGGGAGCGCCTGAAGGGGCTGCTTGGGCGTCCTCGTTCAGAAGAGAGGCCAGAGCCAAGGTTCCGAGGCTGGCGCCACTCCGCTTGAGAAAGGCGCGTCGGGCGAGGGATCGTTGACTGAGTTCGTGCAGATCCATGGATTTATCCCTTGGTAATCGTTTCGTCCAAATTGAGAAGAATGTTGCCAATGATGGTCCAGGCGGCGAGCTCGCAGATATCCGTGTCCAGAGGAGGGTCTGAAGCACCGACATGGATGAGTTGATTCGCCGCCGGGCGATCCGTGGTGAAATGGCTCAGTTCCACCAGGAATGCCTGACGGATGTTGGTCAGTTCAACGTCCGAGGGCGGGCGGCCCAGAGCGGTTCGAAAGGCGAACTGAACCCGCTGGTCTAATTTCTCACCTCCCTCTTTCATGATGCGAAGTCCGAAGGCACGTGCGGCTTCGACGTAGACCGGGTCGTTCATCAGCACGAGGGCTTGGAGCGGCGTATTGGTCCGCGGCCGTTTGACAGTGCAGGTTTCGCGGCTGGGCGCATCAAAGGTGACGAAGGAGGCATAGGGGACGGATCGACGCCAGTAGACGTATAGGCCCCGGCGATAGTTATCCTCTCCGGAACTTTGTTCCCATTTTCGCGTTCCTTGAAAGGCAACCTGCTCCCACAGACCGGGAGGCTGGTAGGGGTAGATGCTTTCCCCTCCAATGCGGCGATCCAGCAAGCCGCTCACCGCCATGGCCATGTCCCGAATGCCCTCGGCTTCGAGGCGCAGGCGGGGGAAACGCGTCAGATAGCGGTTCCCTGGATCGAGTTCCAATTGCCGAGAAGAGACCCGTGCCGATTGCCGATAGGTGGACGAAGTCAGGATGAGTTTATGAATGTGTTTGATATTCCAACCGCTCTCGACGAATTCGCGCGCCAACCAATCGAGCAGGGCAGGGTGGCTTGGCCATTCGCCCTGGGATCCGAAGTCCTCTGAGGTCTTGACGATTCCGGTGCCGAAGAACTGCTGCCAGTAGTGATTCACAATCACCCGACTGGTCAGCGGATGATCCGGATCCACCAGCCATTTGGCCAGGGCCAGTCGATTCGGCTCAATTTGGGTTTGCTCGGGAAACAGGGCAAGGGGGACGCCGGGCTCGACTTTTTCGCTGGGGTTATTGTATTCCCCCCGCACCAGGAGGAAAGTATCCTTTTTCTTGTCGCGTTCCCCCATCACCATCGCGACCGGGAGATCGTTCCGATAGCGGTCGCGCTCCGAGCGCTTGGCATCCATCAGTTTCTTGAGTTGTTTGGCTTCGGACACAAACTGTTCTCGGTAGTAGACGCTGAGAGACGATGCGGGCTCAGCGTTGCGTTCGTCTGCCAGATGAACGAGTTCGGTTCGGATATTCTGCGGGAGTCCCACAAACTTGGTGAGGCCATCAGAATTGCTGAGGGCCAGGCGGAATCGTCCCAACAGTCGGCCCTTGAGTGGCGAGTTGAAGGAAAGTTTGACCGCAATCGCGGTGCCAGCGGGATGACCGAGCGGTTGCTCGAATTGGAACCAGGCATATTCACGATGGGTGCCGATCTTACCATCGCCCCAGACGGACCACCCGGTTTCGATCTTTTCATCCAGCGTGCCCTGGACCCCGTAGCGAGACCGTTCCCGACTGGCAGCCGCGGTTTTTATTTTATGGTCGACGAATGCTTGGCTCGGATCTGAAACGCGGATGGCAAGCGGGATGGGCTCCGAAACCAAGGCGTGCAGTTTCAAGAGAAAGGGGTTGTCTCCCTTCCTCAGCGGCAGTGCCGCGTCCTTGGACTTCGACTCGTCTCCTTCGGTTTCGATTTGTTTCCAGTTCGCCCAGAGACGATGGGGGTGGGGGGTGTCCAGTGTCAGTCGCCCCTCGGTTGGGTGATCGCATCGAATGGAACCACTGATATAGTAGACGCCTTTTGAGGGTTTGCTTTCCTTCAATGCCTGCTCGAGGGTAGGGAAGGAGGGGGACCATTTGAGGTCATCGGGGGAAAAGCGGGCTTCGAAGTCGAGATTGCTCTCCGGACCATAGGGATGGTCCAGAGGATTGGTTTCCTCTGGAAAAGGGCCGATGACGCGCCAGGAATGCAGCATCAGGTCCGGAGTGGCCTTCAAACGCTCGGGGTTGGAGGCGGGACGGGTCTGAACCTGAAGCCGGGTGAGTACGAAATCGCCCTCCGGGGAACGACCTGCTTTTTCATGGGGCAAATCCTCGTCGGGAATGGCTTCCAAACGAATGGCCGTGATGTTGGTGAGGGTCGTGTGAAGCATGAGTGAATAATCATCCTTCTCCGAGACGGTGCCCGACACCTTCACGGTGCCGTCGTTCTCCAAATGGAAGCGGGACCCGTTTCGACTTTTGGTTTCAAAGGGGATGATGGGAGTCCATTCCTCGACCCCATGCCTGATGAGCTGGGCCGCCCACTCCTCTTGGGCCTCGTCGTATTCCCGGTTGGCGGGTTCCACGATATTGCGATGGGCAAGGGTGAGGGCGTCCAACTGTTGGTTGAGTTCGGCCAGTTTCTGGTCCTCGGCCTTTGAGCTGAGCGAAACCCGAGGTCTGGGGTTCATGCCGCGATCAAGGCCGTCCTCCGGAACGTTGTTGAAGTAGGCGAAAAACTGATAATACTCCTTTTGCGTGATGGGGTCGTATTTGTGATCATGACAC
>DEAY01000161.1 GCA_002348345.1 Verrucomicrobia bacterium UBA2970 | reverse complement strand
GAACACGTCTCCCTCCAGGAACATTCCCGATTGTTTTCGCTGGAAAACTGCCAAATCATCCTTGGACTTTCCGTCCGGATAATATAGCTCCGCTTCCCATCGGAACCAAATAAATGGGGAGGCACATAGGCCCCCGAATCACGAAAGACCACGGTGATCTCAGATTCCTGAATCTCCCGACTATTGCCACCACTCATCATGCTGGACCAGAATCGCCGCGCGCCTTCCTGGAACAGGCTCAACAAGTCGGGATAATGCTGCCCACTGGGGTCCGTCAAGAACGCTGGATAAAGATTCAACCCACGCAACGCGGAACTCGGGCTTAGGTTCTCAACGCTCTCCCACTCCCCGTCTGGAGCCTTGAGCTTGGGGATGACCATGGCGAAGAAACGCGGTTCGGCAAGATGCACGATAAAAGACATGCACGTCGAAGGATCCGAATCGGCAATGACAAAGTGGGAGTCCATAGGATTTCGCTTTTAGGATTTCACCGCCGAGTCCTCACCCGACGCTCAACCAGTGTTACCGGCAGGCCCATGATTCAACATCAGTACAAGTACTGAAATCCCATAACCCCCTCTAAAACCGTCTCAGAACCCTGCCGAACCCGGCGTGTTCCTTGTCCGAAATCAGGTCATGCCCCCTTGCCTAAGGGCCCATGATCAAACGGGGTAGCGTGAGGACGAGAGCGGGAAAGATTGAAATCAGAACCAACACCAGGACGTTGGCCGCAAGAAAGGGCAATGCGCCCCAGAAAATTTCACCGATTCGCAGGCCAGAGACGATCGAACAAACATTGAGGCAGTTGCCCACTGGAGGCGTACATGCCCCCACGGCCAGACCGGACACGAAGACAACTCCAAAGAGCACCGGTGAGATGCCAGCGGAAACAGCAGCAGGAAGAAACACCGGAGTCAGCAACAAAATCGCCGGGCTAACATCGACAAAAGTGCCCACCGCGAGAACGATTAGCACGATTAATAGCAGGAGCCCCGCCCCACTGAAACCCGCCTCGACGATCCATCCCGTCAGTCTTTCCGGACCCCGTTCCAAGGCAAGAACCCATATGAACACTTGAGAAAACGCAATGATCATCATGATTTTGGCACTCGTCATAGCCGCCAACCGAAGGGAGCGGACGACATCTTGAACGCTGAGATGCCGGATCACCAAGGCCCCAACCACCAGGGCATAAAACACCCCAATCGCAGCCGATTCCGTCGCCGTGGCGATCCCGAAGACGACGGAGCCGACCACGACAAGCGGCATTGTGAGGACCAGTGCCGAGCGGGCGAGTTGCTCGAACATCTGCCGAATCGAACGCGCGACCCTCTCACGCGGATATCCCCGGCGGCGGGCCAGACCATACACCAGACTCAATTGAAACACCCCCACCATCAACCCCGGAACGATCCCCCCCAAAAACAAACGGCCGACCGACTCCTGCGCCGTCACTGCAAAGAGGACCATGGGAATACTCGGAGGAATGATCATCCCCATGGTCGATGACGCCACGGTCAAACCCGCAGCGAAGGGAGGCGGATAGCCCCTCCGCTTCATTTCAGGAATGAGTACAGACCCAATCGACGCGGTGTCAGAGGTGGAGGACCCCGAGATTCCCCCGAAGAGCATGCTCGACCCGACATTCACCAATCCCAAGCCACCGGAAAAGCGACCCACAAACATCATGCAGAAATCAATCAACCGACGGGTGATGCCTCCTTCGTTCATCAAGTGACCCATCAGGATAAACAACGGAAGCGCGATCAGCGCATAGGAATCCATTCCCGCGAAAAGTCGTTGAGGTATCACCTGAATCAGTTCGGGATGGACCGCAAGGAAATAGACGAACGAAGCCAACCCCAAAGAATAGGCAATCGGAACCCCCATCAGAAGAAACAAGAAGAGAGCACCCAAAAGGAGGGTCATGACGTCACCTCCCGAGGCCGGGACTGCTCCCCCGCAGCTTCGTCCTGGCCCTTCACACCGCGGGCGATTTGCCCTCCCATCCGAACCATGCAAAACAGGAACGCCAACCCACAACTCACCGGAATGCTCACCTGGACAACCCAACGCGGAAAGCCCGTGCTCGGCATGACAAACTCCCCGGTGCGTTGCAACCAAGCAAGGCTGTAATAGGCGATCACCAAATTGATCATGCCGACAAGAGCCACTCGAACCAGGCCAAGGATCCACCGACCGCGGGGTGGAAGGCGGTCATAGAAAACATCGATTCCAATGTGTTCCCAGCGAGAAACCGCAACGGCAGAGCCCAACGCCGAGGTGAAGACGAAGAGAATGGTGACCATCTCGTTCGCTCCCCCGATGGAGGCATTGAAGCAATAACGAAGCGCGACAAGGGTCCCAACGATTAAGCCCATTGCTGCCAGCAAGAGCGCAATCAAATACTCAACCACCCGATTCAATCGATCAACCCGTCTTTCAATCCATTGAATCACCACCTTTGAACCTCACTCGAACCCTTCTTGAACCGGTTACCCATTCGATGGCGGCGCCGCACCGCGGGCCGCCTCTCGCGCTGCGGCCACATCGTCGGCCGAGAAGTCTCCTTGATCGAAGAAGTGCTGGTAGACCGGCTCGACGGCCTTTCGAAAAGGTTCCAGGGCGGCCCCCGTCAGCGTGTTGACCTCAAGCACACCGGATAACTGAGCGATGTATTCAGCCTCCTTTTCTCGGTTCAATCGATCGCTTAAAGCCATCGTTTCAACAGCGACTTCATCGAAGGTATTTTGCAGTTCCGGAGCAAGCGCCTCGTACCAAGGGAGGTTGACCATGAAGGGGTCCGGTCCCGTCGCATAGTTCGATAGAGTGAGATACTTCGAAACCTCATGAACCTTGAAATCCCATATATTCGACGGCGCATTGTCCTGACCATCGACGACGCCCGTCTGTAGGGCCTGATAGACCTCGATGTAGGGAATCTCCTGAGGATTGGCGCCAAACGCCTTGGCAGTCTCCACGTAAACCGCCTGAGACGGAACCCTCATCTTGAGTCCTTTCAAGTCTTCGGGCGTCTTGATGGGGCGCTTGTTATTGGTGTGGGCCCGGAAGCCCTGGGAGATCCCCGTCGCTGGGATGTGGAATCCACGGTGCTTGGCCTCGGCATTGATGATCCTCATGAATTCCGAATTCACCAGGCGGATTGCTTGTTCCCAATTGTCCACCAAAAACGGCAGGGTCAAGAGATTGAACCTGGGATTCGCATCGGCAAAGAAGCCCCCCCGCGTTCCCTGGATCGCCCCCGTGGCCACCATGTCCATGAGTTCTCGTTCATTGCCCAAGGTCCCCCCAAAGAATAATTCAACCTTGATCCGGCCTTCCGTCCGCCTTTCCAACTCCTCCTTAAAAAAGAACATGGATTGGCTTCGCAACGCGGCTTCGGGCTGTTCGTTGCCGTAGCGAAACACCAACGTTGAATTACCTGGAGCACAACCCATCGCCCCCAAAATCAACCCGCCCAACACCCAGGTTCGGGTCCATCGCCAGATCTGCGCGAATAAATTCAAACGATCTCTTCCTTTTCCTTTGGTCAACCAAACAACCGCCTGAAGGCGTCAAGGGAAGAGCGGAATCCCGCCTCGAAATCTCCTCCCGGAGGTCGATAAACGCTTTCAAACGAGATCACCCCATCGTAGCCGTCCTCGACCAACCCTCGCGCAATTCCCTCCAGGTAAGGCGCCATTTGCCCCTTGCCTAGCGAACAGAACGCAACCGTCGCCTTGGGCATATCAACAATCTGATCCTTGATATGAAAATGGCCGAGCGCCCCGCCCCTCAAGGATGCATACCCCTCTGGAAACGCCGGTTCACTGGCATAGAGACAGTTGCCCGGATCCCAGAGAATCTTCAAGTGGGGCGACCCGATATCATCGACCAGCTTCCGTCCCAGATAGGCCGAGGGCACCATCGCGTTATTTCCCGTTTCCAATACCAACGTGATCCCCCGTCGGGCAGCCAGGTCAACGGCGGGTTTAAGCAACTGAAGCAGCCGATCCCATGCCCCATGACTCACAATCCAGTGATCTGCGCCGTCCTTCCCGAAGAGGATCATTTCGCGACGAAAACTCATGATCCGAACCCGAGGACAGGCAAACGCCTCCGCCATGGCGAGACAACGCTCCAGCCCGTCCATATGCCGCTGATGCTGCTCATCACCAACTTCGGTCTGACCGACCAAGAGGCCGGCAAAGTTGTGGCGAGAAATACATGAGACCTTGACCCCATAGCGATCCACCAAAGACTTGGCACGATCCATTTCGTCATCGTTCAGATCGCCCACTTCTTTTTCCCACAAATACTGAAGCTCGGCGTACTCAAGCTCGACTTCATTCATCACCCGAAGGGCGTGCTCGAAGTCTCGACTAATCCCATCGGTGATCACTCCCAATTTACCCATGCCCACGTTCCTTTCCTACCATTTCACTTCCGTTCCGGCAATCTGCTCAAGCAGCTTGACGATCGACCAGTTGTCCTCTTGAGGAAACATTGAAATCCCCGACTGGAACAACTCATAGGCCGCACTCGTCGTGAACATCGCCGCGCCATTCTCTCGGGCCAATCCCATGGTGATCCCCAAATCTTTGTACATCGTTGCGATCTGACTTCCGGTTCCTTCGAATTTCCGGTCCATGATCAGGGATGCGCAGTTATTGAAAAGCGGACTGCTTACCCCGCTCGCGGAAAAGACCTCATACAACACCTTCCCCTCAACCCCCGCTTTGGCCCCCAGAACCAGGGACTCAAAAATGGCCGCAAAGGTGGAACCGATCAACGCCTGCAGGGCCGCCTTCACCGTCTGCCCTTTTCCAATTGCTTCACCCACGTGAAAGAGATTCCCTCCGACAGCAGCCATGACGTCCTGCTGCGCTTCCCAGGTCGATCGCTTGCCGGCAGCCATCATCGCCAAGGTCCCCGCCTCGGCGCCACCTTTACCACCCGACACCGGGGAATCGATCATTTCGATCCCTTTGGCGAGCACTGGCTCGCTGACCCGCTTGGCTTCAGAAGGCTCGATCGTGGCCGTCAGGATGATGGTCTTTCCCTGACTCATCGATTCTATGAGTCCATTCTCCCCATTGATGATCGTATCGACCTGCTTCCCCGTCATGACCATAATGAAGACGACATCAACCTCCGCGCCCAAACGACTTAGCGACGAAGCCCGCTTCCCGCCGGAGCGCTCGAGTTCCCGCATGGGTTCATCCCGCAAGTCAAACCCAGTCAACTCGAATCCCTCCTTGATCAGATTCTTCGCCATCGACATGCCCATGTCGCCCAGTCCAATAAACCCAACTTTTTTCATCCCTGTTCGATTTCTCCGCTTCACCAAATCTTGATTCTTTTCCGCCTCATCGCCTGAGCCTCTACCGGTCGCCCGCCTGAGCCCCCTCCGTCACGCCACCATGGGATCAGGAGACCCCACCCCGTCTCGCCCTTCCTATCGTTTAAAGTGATAGTCGGCAAAATCCATAAACCGACGCCAATCATAGAGTTCAACGGAATGTCCTCCTTCACGAATATGATAGCCCACATCGCTTTGAATGATCGGCTCACCCACCTTGGGACTAGCCTCGGACGCCAGGCCCTTCTTCCCCAACAATTCATAAACCTCGCTGGCATGAAATGCGGATAGATATTCTCCTCGGGAATCTGCCCACGTGTCGTCCACACTGCTATGAACATAAACCGGTCGGGGAGCGATGCAGGCCAAAAGCATATGCTGATCCACCGGAAGATCGTCTTCCTGCTCGACAAACTTCCACGCATTGCGACAAAGCCAATAGGGAAACCGCGTCACCATTTTCTTCAACGTTTCACCCGATTTCCTTCGCCACAGAGCCGCCCCGGCGCAACCGGATTGGGCCGAGATGGCCAACGCAATCCGTTCATCCTGCGCCGCGGTCCACAGGGCGGCCTTCCCCATTTTGGAATGCCCCATGATGGCGACGCGTTTGTGATCAATGTCCTCATCAAGGCCCAAGTAATCCATCGCCCTCATCGCCCCCCAGGCACAGGCCGACAGCACCCCCCACTCATGCGCTTTGGGAAAACTCTGACCTTCGGGATAGAACAAACGGTGAATTCCCTTCAAGAATCCCACTTCATTGTGACCGACCAGATCTTGATGATAGACGGCACAAAAACCATAGCCTCGTTCGAACATTTCGCCGAGTGGCCAGCCATTTCTCAATCGACCAGGACGCGTGGCCGAGGCATCGAAATCCTTCGACTGGGTATTGTTAAAACTGTGCTTGAGAAATGCCGGAACAGGACGCTCAACGCCGTTGGGAACAAAAACGAGAACGTGCATCGATATCTCACCCTGCTCGTTTCGAAAATGAATCTTCACATCCTTCCGCGTTCCCCTTCCTTCCATGAATTGCGGGTCTGTCTGAACCACTTCAAATTCCGTTTCAATGGCTCGGGCAGGCTCGGGAACGCGCCCATAAACCAAGTGTGAGAACAAGGACAGAATCTCCGGGCGCCGCACCGAATGCCATTCTTCGGCGGTGACCACCCGCTTGCCGGAGGCGGCGACCAGAACCGGAGGAAGATCATAATGAGGTAGATCAGATTCCTCGTAGTGGACATCGGCATCGTATTCTTTGGCTTCTCGGGCCACACCGGGACTGGCCACCAATAGCCCCAACAACAAGGATCGCAGGACGGGCGTTCTATTCATCACGTGGGTTCGCTAAAACGTGAGCGCTTTGGGCAAATACCTTTCCAGGAGGGTTTGATAATAGCCTCGGAGCCGGTCCCACCGCGGCAGTTCCGGACACTTCGTGTAGAGATCATAGGGATTAAACTTGCGCACCCAAAAAAGCATTTCCCGATCATGGTCATCGCACAGATAGTCATATTGGTTTTCACGATGCCAAGCGTAAAACGAATGGTAGCGCACCATGTAGAGGGCTGGCTCCGGCAGGTAATCCTTCAAGATATGATACAAATACTCATCATGGCCCCAAGACATGTGGACATTCCTCAGTCCACATCCCTCCTCGTAGATCCCGAGTCGGGTGTTGTAACGCTCGTCACAGTGATCGGGATTGGAATCAAAAAACTCCGAATACACGATCCGATCAGAAAACCGGCATCCCACCGGATGGGTATCTCCGACCACCGCCCACTGGGGCTCGCCAAAGAGGCAAAGCACTTTTCCCAAATCATGGAGGAATCCCGTCAGCACAAACCAATCTTCGTGCCCGTCTGCACGAATTGCTTCCGAGGTTTGGAGCAGATGCTGCAATTGATCCAGATCGATGTCAGGATCGGAATCGTCAACCAGCGTATTCAGGAATTCGAGCGCCTCCAAAACCGTCATCGTCTTCTGCCTCGTCGGCAGCCATTTCTCCTCCTTTTCTCGAACAAACTCATACGTCTGATGTTCGTGGTGAAGCCGATAAAAGTCCCGAACGCAATCCCGGGCCGGATCATCGTAGTTTCGATAGTCTTCCTTCGCCCGCTTTTGGGGCTCGGGATAGACGTCCCGAGCGACGAAATCGTCCCACTCCCCGATATCCTTGAGCGGGCGGTTCGGATCTTCAGATGCATTCATTGTCTGGACTCTTTCGTCGGTTCGTCGTGAACTGCAACCGTTGATTTGAGAGGTCGCCATCCTGCGTTTCTACCTTCCCTTTTGTCAGGCTTTTTCTTCACCTTCTCAACCGCAGCCCCTCCCGATGGTGTAACCCAAAGGTCCTGGGCACCGTCCACCACAGTGGAAGGAGAACAGGTCATGATTCCAAATCAACCAGATCGGGATACGATGAGACGACATTGGGTTTGGCGAATCGGGATTACCCTTGGCTTGGGTTTCGGAATCCTGGCTTTCGCTGAACCGACCAACCTGGTGTCCAACCCCCATTTTCTGCCGAATCCCGGCGCGCCGAGCTTGCCTTTGGACTTCACGATGAGCGGAAACGTCAGCTACGGCGAATTAGGGGACCTAACCCGGGAATACTCGGGCCGGGGCGTTCGATTTGACTCGAGCCTACAGCCCCCTCAACCGCATCTCCCCCGGGGGAGGGTTTCAACCCGAGTGACCGGAGTTTCGGCTCTCCATCACCGATGGTTCCGCCTCCGGATTCGCGCATTGGCCCAGCCCCACTTCGCCGTCAAACAAGACGAACTCTTCCTTCAGGTCGAGTTCTTTGGAACATCGCCCGCCAATTCCCTCGACCAGATCAAATCCCGCATCTTCCCACAACTCCGCCGCGAACGGGAAGACCTCAAGGATCCGAGTGCCAACCAACGGCTTGGCCAGGCAACCTGGCGAACCTACGAAATGGCATTCCGGACCCCCTTCCCCGAGGTGGATTCCCTCATTCTAAGCGCCGGTTTCAGCCTGGGCATCGCTCAACAACCAAACGCCGAGTTCTGGATCAACGAATTCCGATTGGAGCCCATTCCAACGCCGACCCATTTTCGCCCGCGACACCACCCAGTCCGCTCAGACGATCTCAGCAACCTCCTCCATTTGGGGGGTCGCTGGTATTACCATCCCTCCCCAGAGGCTCGTGTCGCTCCAGCCCAATTCGATCACACCAACGCCCATCGCCTCCTCTACCTCAGTGATCGCCTCGAAGCCCCGTTCGCGGACAATACCAGCGCGTGGCTCCGGGACGGCTACTACGATGCGAGGGGAGCCCTTGTCAAGCAAGCCCGCTTCCTGCCGGAAAACGTGGTCATTCAGTTCACCCCTCGGCACATGATCGTCCACTCCCACAATCTTCCCAACCATCCCACGGCCTTCTTTCCGGATCTTTGGCGCACGCTCGACGGTAACCCCAATCGCATCCAGGAAATCCTCTCGACCTGGCACCTACCACTCGACCCAACCCCCAGCACTCTTCGGGTTGCCATGACACCTGGCAACCAAAACCAAGCCCTTCCCGGCGGCCCCATCGGCGTCGCGGTCAACGGGGTCGTGTTTTTCAATCCTTATGATCTGGAGCGGAACCAGGACGCCATCTGGCGGCTCGACCGCTGCTGCGGACACCCGTCACCCCGCTCCCAATATCACTACCACAAATATCCCGTTTGCATCAAATCACCCTGGTCGGACGATGGCAACCAACATTCCCCGCTCATCGGATTCGCCTTTGACGGCTTCCCTATCTACGGACCCTATGAATCAAAAGGGGAACTTGCCAAGAACTCGACCCCCAATCCCTTAAACGAATTCAACGTTCATCACGACGCGGACCGGGGATGGCACTATCACGTGACGCCAGGAGCATTCCCCCACATCATCGGAGGTTACTGGGGAACCGCAGACCCCAATAACCATCGCACCCGGAGGCCCAGGGATCGGCGAGGGCGCACCCGACGTTAGGAAATTTCCTGGCGGTTCCCGCCAAGCCTCCCGAACGGCCGCTTCGATTAAGCAGGATACTTCCAGGGGGAGCGGTAGGCACGCCGCAGCATTTCATTCGCATCGGCGTCTCCCATGATTGTTTCTTTCTCGCCGTCCCACCGGAGACTGCGCCCCAATCGGTAGGAAAGCATCCCGAGAAGCGGAAGAACGGACGATCGATGGGCAATCTCAAGATTGGC